>JBGSKT010000166.1:0-26972 GCA_041741075.1 Lysobacterales bacterium | reverse complement strand
GTGTGCTCTTCCGATCTGACGCCGGCGAGTTTGCCGCCGACGCTGGCGAGCAGCAGCAAGGCGGCGGCGCCGAGCACCGCAAAGCCGCCCACGTTCCATTGCGTACGCAGCCCGGTGCTCAGGAAAAATACCGGCATCAGTACCAGCAGCAGATGGTGGCGCAACAGATCGGTGCGGGCGCGATCGAACCAGCGATCGTCCATGACCACGCCGGACAGAAACGCGCCGACCATGAAATGCAGGCCGGCCCAATCGGCGGCCAGTCCGCAGGCGGCCAGCCAGACCAGGGCCAGAAACCAACGGTCGGTGTTGGGCAGGCGCGGGAAGATACGCCGCAGCAGAATTGTGGCGAGACCGAAGCCGAGCAGAAACGCCAGTTGCCGGCCGAGGCGCTCGACGTCAAGCAGGATCAGCGCCATCACTGCCCAGATCACCACGTCGTCGAGGCTGGCATAGCGCAATACCCGCTGCCCGAGCGGCCGCCGCAGGATGTCGAGCTTCTCCATGAACAGGATCAGGATCGGCAGGGCGGTCACCGCGCAGGCCATGCCGATCGCCGCGACAAACTGCAAGTTGCCGGCGGCCGCGCCGCGCCAGCTCGAATCGTGGACCAGCAGCAATGCGCCGACTGCGCTGCCGCAAAGCAGCGGCAGGCCCATGGCCAGACCGGCGGTGATCGCGCTGTCGCGGCGCTCGGCCCAGGCCTGGTGCAGGTCGAGTTCGAGGCCGGCGACCCAGACGAACACCATCACCGCCCAGGTCGCCACCCCGTTCAACGCTTCGATGCTGTGCGCATTGAACAGGCTCTGATACAGAGTGGGAAACGCCGCCCCGAGCAGGCCCGGGCCGAGCAGGATGCCGGTCAGGATCTGCACCACCACCAGCGGCGCGTAGTATTCGGTGCGACCCAGCCGCCAGATCGCGTAGGGCAGGGCCAGGATCACGATCATGGCCAGCAGGAAGGATTCGGTATGGCTCAACGCAGGCATCGTCTTGGAATCTTTTAGTCGGCCCAGCATGCGATCATCGCCGTTCGCGTGGGGTTTGAATACGTATGCAGGATTCGGCGCAGCGTGCCCGCAGCGCCTACCATCCCGTCTTGCCCGGGCACGCGCCTGTAGGAGCGACGGCACGTCGCGACTGCCAATGGCCCGCGCGCGCACCGGGTTGTCGTCGCTTTGCGTGGCAGAACAACCGTCCTGGGAGGGATCGATGACCGCCAAACCCCCGCTGTCGTTCTGGCAGATCTGGAACATGTGCTTCGGTTTTCTCGGCATCCAGTTCGGCTTTGCCCTGCAAAATGCCAACGTCAGCCGGATCTTCCAGACGCTCGGCGCCGATCTGGAGCAGATCCCCTCGTTGTGGATCGCCGCTCCGCTGACCGGCCTGCTGGTGCAGCCGATCGTCGGCTACTACTCGGACCGGACCTGGAATCGGCTCGGTCGGCGGCGTCCGTATTTTCTGGTCGGCGCGGTCCTGACCAGCTGCGCCCTGCTGTTCATGCCGAACTCTCCGGCGTTGTGGGTGGCCGCCGGCACGCTGTGGATCATGGACGCCTCGATCAACATTTCGATGGAACCGTTCCGCGCCTTCGTCGGCGACCAGTTGCCGGCGCGACAGCGCGCCACCGGTTATGCCATGCAGAGTTTCTTCATCGGCATCGGCGCGGTGGTTGCGAGTGCGCTGCCGTGGCTGCTGACCAAGGCCGGGGTGGCCAATGTGGCCGCGGCCGGCATGGTGCCGGACTCGGTCAAATACGCTTTCTATCTCGGCGGCGCCGTGTTGATCGCCGCGGTCGGCTGGACAGTATTGCGGACCCGCGAATATCCGCCGGAAACCCTGCGCGGCTTCAGCGATGCGCGCAAGGTCGGAGAGCAGGCCGTGGATACCGCGCGGGTGCGGCGCGACGGCCGGGTCTGGCTGCTGCTCGGTCTGGCCGGGATCGCCATGGTCGCCGTGCAGGGCCTCGATCGCGAGCTGTACCTGCTGGCCGCGGGCTTCGCTGTCTACGGCGTCGCCCTGCTGATTCTGGCTGCGAGCCGCAGTCGCAATATGTTCACCACGATCATGGCCGATCTGCACCACATGCCGCCGACCATGCGGCGGCTGGCGGTGGTGCAGTTCTTCTCCTGGTTCGCCCTGTTCGCGATGTGGATCTACACCACGGCGGCGGTGACCGAAATCCATTTCGGCAGCAGCGATCCAACCTCGGCTGCTTACAACGAAGGCGCCAACTGGGTCGGCGTCCTGTTCGCTGCCTACAACGGCTTTGCCGCGCTGGCGGCCCTGGTGATTCCGCTGCTGGTGCGCGCGCTCGGCCTGCGGCATGCGCATCTGTTCAATCTGGCACTGGGCGCATTGGGCCTGATTTCATTCGCTTTCGTGCGCGACCCGGACTGGCTGCTGCTGTCGATGTTCGGTGTCGGTTTCGCCTGGGCGTCGATTCTGGCGTTGCCCTATGCCCTGCTCTGCGATGCCCTGCCGGCGGAGAAGATGGGCGTGTACATGGGCATTTTCAATTTCTTCATCGTCATCCCGCAACTGGTGGCGGCCAGCGTGCTCGGCTTCGTGCTCAAGACCTGGCTGGGCGACCGCCCGATCGGCGCTTTGGTAATCGGCGGCATCAGCCTGCTGATCGCCGGTGCCGCCGTGCTCCGGGTGGCCGAGCCGGCGCCGGAAGCCGAAGCGCAGGCGCTGCCGCTCGGCACGTGAGTCGCTGGTCAGCTGTCGTGTTGTTTCGCAGCTTGACCCGGCCTTTTTACGTAGATACATTATATCCATGCGGATCACCTGCGACCCGGCCAAGCGCGAATGGACATTGCGGGAACGTGGCCTGGACCTGCTGCGCGCCAAGGAGGCTTTTGCCGGGCTGCATTTCACCCGTATCGACGATCGACAGGATTACCGCGAGCCACGTTTCATTACCGTCGGTTGGCTTGACTTCCGCTTGGTCGTATTTGCCTGGACGCCGCGCGGTGCGGCGAGGCGCATCATCAGTATGAGGCACTGCCATGAGCGTGAAGCGAAAAGACTCCTCCCCTATGTCAGTTGACCCAGACACGCCGCCGGAGATTACCGATTCGTGGATCGCCAGCGCGGATCTTCACCTCGGCGACCGGCTGGTACGACGCGGGCGCCCAAAACTGGCGAACCCCCGTCAACTCTTCTCCTTGCGTCTGCCTAGCCAAGTCATCTCCCGCTGGAAGGCCTCCGGCCCAGGCTGGCAAACCCGCATGGCGGAAGCGTTGGAAAAGACCGCCCCCAAGGCGCGCACCACCAACGGCTAAGCAGGCATTGCCGGCTACGCGCTGCTCGATTGGCGCACGATCAGTTGCACCGGAAACATCGCGCTGCTTACCGGTTTGTGGTCGATCAGTTTGAGCAGGTTGTCGACCAGCAACTGGCCGGCGCGACTGGTGTCCTGTGCGGCGGTGGTCAGAGCCGGCTGCACGAAGCTCGCCATCGGGATGTCGTCGAAGCCGGCGACCGCGACTTGCTCCGGCACCTTGATGCGGTGTTCGGACAGGGCCTGCATGGCGCCGATCGCGATCAGGTCGCTGGCCGCAAAGATCGCGTCGAAGGCGACCCCGCGATCGATCAGGATGCAGGCGGCGGCGTAGCCCGAGGGCTGCGCGCTGACCGCGTCCACCTGCATGCGTGGATCGACTTTACGACGGGCCGCACGCAGGGCGTCGGTGTAGCCGTGGTACCGCTCGGCGAATTCCGGATATTGTTTGGAGGCAGTACCCAGAAAGGCGATCCGGCGGCGCCCCTGGGCGAGCAGGTGGCGGGTGATGGCATGGCCGCCCTGGTGGTTGTCGCAGCCGATCGACAGCCCGGGCTGGTCAGGTTCGACCGCGCCCCAGCGCACGAAGTGGGTGCCCTGCTCGACCAGCTTCACCAGCTTGCTGCGGTAGGTCAGATAATCGCCGTAACCGAGCAGGATGATGCCGTCGGCCTTGTTGCTGTCGCGAAAATCGGCGTGCCAGTCGTCGGACAGATTCTGGAACGAGATCAACAGGTCGTAGCCGCGCTGGGCGGTGGCCCGGGTGATCGAACCGAGCATGGCCAGAAAAAACGGATTGATGTGCGAGTCGTCCGGGCTCGGGTCCTCAAAAAACAGCAGGGCCAGGGTGCCGGAATGCTGGGTGCGCAGGCTGGAGGCATTCTTGTCGACCGTATAGTGCAATTCGCGCGCGATCGCCCGGATGCGGCTGCGGGTCTCGGCGCTGACCAGCGGGCTGTCGCGCAGCGCCCGCGAAACCGTGGACTGCGACACGCCGGCGCGGTAGGCGATGTCGAACGAGGTGGACTTTCCCTTCATGCCGGTTTCCTGGGCGGGGTGCCGCCGGGGTGGATTGTACGGCCTCGACAGCGGCTGGGTGGTCGCCATCGCGGGCGGGCTGCCGAGTTGGCGGTCGCAGCGGCGGGCCGGTTGCTTAGCCAGGCGGGCCGCCCAAGCCATTGATTGTGAAGGCGGGTCTCTCGGGGAACTCGGCCCGCCTTTAGCACTCTCAGCCGCGGACTGCTAAACTGGCCGCCGAACAGGAGATACAAAGATGAGTACCGCCTTGACCAGCTACAACCTGCCCATCCCGAGCGCGCTCGGATCGCTCGATGCCTACATTTCCGCGGTCAACCGGGTGCCGATGCTGACCCCGGAAGAAGAAATCGAGCTCGGCTGCAAGGTCCGCGACGACAACGATATCGACGCCGCCAAGCGCCTGATCATGTCGCACCTGCGTTTTGTCGTGCATGTCGCGCGCGGCTACCAGGGTTATGGCCTGGGCATGGGTGATTTGATTCAGGAAGGCAACATCGGCCTGATGAAGGCGGTCAAGCGTTTCGATCCGACCCACGAGGTACGCCTGGTCAGTTTCGCCGTGCACTGGATCAAGGCCGAGATGCACGAATTCATCCTGAAGAACTGGCGCATCGTCAAGGTCGCCACTACCAAGGCGCAGCGCAAACTGTTCTTCAACCTGCGCAAGAGCAAGAAGCGGCTGGGCTGGTTGAAGCACGAAGAAGTGTTGACGGTGGCGCGCGAACTCAAGGTCGATCCGTCCGACGTGCGCGAAATGGAAGCGCGTCTGAACGGCCGCGACCTGGCTTTCGATGCACCGAGCGACAGCGATGACGATGACCGTCCGTCGCCGGTCGCCTATCTGGTCGACCACAGCATGAGCCCGCTGGATACGCTGGAAAGCGACGACGACGACGAGCATCGTCTGGACGCCCTGCGCGAGGGACTGGCCCGGCTGGATGCGCGTTCGCGCGACATCGTGCAACGCCGCTGGATCGATGAAAACAAGGCGACCCTGCAGGATCTGGCCGACCAATACGGCGTATCCGCCGAGCGTATCCGTCAGATCGAGGGCAATGCCTTCAAGAAGATCCGCGCGCTGCTGGTTGCCTGATCGGTTTCCCGCTCAGCCGTCCTCCAACGGCAGGCTGCCCTGCAACGGCTCGATCCGCGATTCACCGGCAAAGATGCGCTTGAACTCGAGCCGGCTGACCGAGACGTAGCGGTCGTTGCCGCCGATTTCGATCTGCGCGCCCTGGCTGAGCGCGTGGCCGTGCTCATCGACCCGGATCACCATGGTCGCCTTGCGCCCGGTGTGGCAAATGGTCTTGATTTCGGTCAGCGAGTCGGCCCAGGCCAGCAGGTACTGCGAGCCCTCGAACAATTCGCCCTGGAAGTCGGTGCGCAGGCCGTAAGCCAGGGTCGGCAGGTCGAGCCGATCGACCACGTCGGTCAGTTGCCAGACCTGGGCCTTGCTCAGGAACTGCGCCTCGTCGACCAGCAGGCAGTGCAGGGCGCCCAGTTCCTCAACGTTTTGCGATACCAGTCGAAACAGGTCGTCGCTGCGTTCGAAGATGCGCGCGTTGGCCTTGAGACCGATCCGGGATTGCACCACACCGACGCCGAAACGGTCGTCCAGTCGGGGCGTGAGGATCAGGGTGCGCATGCCGCGCTCGTGATAGTTGTGCGCGCTCTGCAGCAGGGTCGTTGTCTTGCCCGCGTTCATCGCGGAATAGTAGAAATAAAGTTTGGCCATGGCGTGGGTGGGACTGCGTCGATGCAGGTGAGCAGGGTAGCGCATGGCAACCGGCGTGGTCGCCACCGGCTAAACTGGCGCGCCGTTCCTACCACTAGCCTAAACCCTTGAGCCTCAACCCTGCCCAACGCGCCGCGGTGGTCAATCTGACCGATCCGCTGCTGGTCATCGCCGGCGCCGGTTCCGGCAAGACCCGGGTAATCACCGAGAAGATCGTGCATTTGTTGCAGACGGGTATCGCCCCGGCCGGCATCTACGCGATCACCTTCACCAACAAGGCCGCGCGCGAGATGCGCGAACGCGTCGCCCGACGGATCAGCGCCGAGGCCGTCGCGGCACTGACCATCTGCACCTTTCATGCGCTCGGGCTGAAGCTGCTGCAGATCGAGCACGAGACCGCCGGGCTGCGTCGCGGTTTCACCGTGCTCGATGCCGACGACGCTTTCAATCTGTTCAAAGACCTGGCCCCGAAGGGCGCCAGCAACGACACCTTGCGCCTGTTGCGCAGCCTGATCGGCACCGCCAAGGATGAAGGACTGTTGCCCGAGCAGGCCCTGGCCGCAGCCCGGAGTGCGCGCGAACGCGAGGCGGCCGAGCTGTACGCGGTTTACCAGCGCCGACTGCGGGCCTTCAATGCGGTCGACTTCGATGACCTGCTGGCATTGCCGGCACGGCTGCTCGACAGCGACGCGGAACTGCGGCTGCGCTGGCAACAACGCATCCAGTATCTGCTGGTCGACGAATACCAGGACACCAGTCGTTCGCAGTACCAGATGCTGCGGCTCTTGGTCGCGCCCGGGCGCGGATTCACCGCGGTCGGCGACGACGACCAGTCGATCTATTCCTGGCGCGGCGCCAATCCGGAAAACCTCAACGAACTGGCGCGCGACTTTCCCGGCCTGAACGTGGTCAAGCTCGAACAGAACTACCGTTGCAGCGGACGCATCCTCGCCGCGGCCAATGCGCTGATCGCGAACAACGCGCACCTGTTCGAAAAGAAGTTGTGGAGCGCCCTGCCCGAAGGCGCGCCGATCCGCATTCTGGACTGCCGCGACGAAGCCCACGAAGCCGAGCGGGTGGCGGCCGAGATCGCGCACCGACAGGAGGCGAGCAAGGCGCCCTGGCACGAATTCGCCGTGCTCTATCGCGGCAACCATCAGGCACGCGCCTTCGAGCAGGCGTTGCGCATGTTGCGGGTGCCCTACCACGTCAGCGGTGGCACGGCTTTTTTCGAGCGCACCGAGATCCGCGATGTGCTCGCCTATTTGCGCCTGTTGGTCAACCCGGATGACGACGCCGCTTTTCTGCGCGCGGTGCAGGCGCCGCGACGCGAAATCGGCAGCACTACCCTGGAAAAGCTGGCTGGGCTGGCAGCACGGCAGTCACTAAGTCTGTTGACCGCCGCCACGCGCAGCGATGTGCAGAAGCAGTTGGCCGCACGGCCGGGCGCGGCCTTGCTGCGCTTCGGCGAACTGTTCGAACAATGGCGAAATCTCGCCGCCCGCACCGATATAACCGAGCTGCTGGCGCGGGTGATCGCCGATGCCGGTTATCAAGGCCATATCGACGCCACGGTCAAGGACCCCGCGGCCCGCGGCTACCGGCGCGAGAATCTGCAGGAGCTGGGCAAGTGGCTGGGAGCGACCCTGCGCGGGCGTGACGCGTTAAGCGAGCTCAGCGCGCAACTGGCACTGCTCAGCTTCAGCGAACGCGATCAACCCGGCAATGCGGTGCGACTGTCCACCCTGCACGCGGCCAAGGGGCTGGAGTTCGACCACGTCTGGCTGGTCGGGGTCGAAGACGGCACCCTGCCGCACGAAGAAAGCTTGAACGAGGGCCGCCTGGACGAAGAACGTCGGCTGATGTACGTGGCGATCACCCGCGCCCGGCATACCCTGACCATCAGCCACGCCCGCCAACGCCAGCGTTACGGCAACCACCAAAGCCAGGACCCGAGTCGCTTCATCGCCGAGTTGCCGGCCGGCTCGATCTGCCGCGAAGGCGATGATCCCGAGCGCGAGGCAGCCGAGCGCCGCGAGCGGGCCAGCTCGCAACTGGCGCGGATCGCGGCCCTGCTCAACACCTAAGCAGCAGTAGGGTGGATAAGCGCAGCGCATCCACCATTCACGGCGTGCAGGAGTCACCCGGTACGGTGGCGACCCATGTGGGAGCGACGGCACGTCGCGACCGGGCTAGCGAATCGACCATCGCGACGCAGGCGTCGCTCCTACGATTTACGGCTCCCATGACCCGGGACGGCGGCGAAGCGAGCCGTTATCATTCCCGGCTGGTCGATCACCGAGGGATTCTTCATGCGCCGTGTTGGATGGGTTTTGCTGAGCTTTCTGTTTTCCGCCGCGGTCGCCGCCGGCCCGGTCGCGGATCCGCACAGCGTCGCGCGCCTGGACCAGGTCAGGGTCAGGCATGTGTTTCTGGATCTGGAGCTGAGTTTCGAACGCCAGCAGCTCGCCGGGTTCGCCGAGCTGACCCTGGACTGGACGCGCAGCAACGCGCGCAGCGTCGATCTCGACACCCGCGATCTCGCCATCGAACGGGTGCTCGCCGCCGATGCCGAAGGGCACTGGCGGCGCGCGCCGTATACGCTCGGACCGAAGCATCCGGTGCTCGGCCAGGCCCTGCGCGTCAAGCTGCGCGAGCAGGCGCCCAAACTGCGCGTCTACTATCGGACATCGAAGCAGGCGTCCGGCTTGCAGTGGTTGACGCCGGCGCAGACCCTCGGCAAGCGGCACCCGTTCATGTTCTCCCAGGCCCAGGCGATCCATGCGCGCAGCTTCGTGCCGCTGCAGGACACGCCGGCCCAGCGCTTCACCTACAGCGCCCATATCACCGCCCCGGCCGGCATCCGCGTGGTGATGAGCGCCGACAACGATCCGGCGGCCAGTGGCCGCGGTGGCTATCGCTTCGACATGCCACAGCCGATTCCCTCCTACCTGCTGGCGATTGCGGCGGGCGAGCTCGCCTATCAGGAAATCGGCCCGCGCAGCGGCGTCTATGCCGAGCCCGGCCGTCTGGCCGCGGCGGCCCGGGAATTCGACGACACCGAAGCAATGATCGCGGCCACCGAAAAGCTCTACGGCGGCTATCGCTGGGGCCGCTATGACCTTTTGATCCTGCCGCCCTCGTTCCCGTTTGGCGGCATGGAAAATCCGCGCCTGTCGTTTATCACCCCGACCGTGATCGCCGGCGACAAGTCGCTGGTGTCGCTGATCGCGCACGAACTTGCGCACTCCTGGTCGGGCAATCTGGTCACCAATGCCAGTTGGCGCGATGCCTGGTTGAACGAGGGCTTCACCAGTTATGTCGAGAACCGCATCGTCGAATCGGTCTACGGCGTCGCGGCGGCGGAGATGCAGCAGGTCATCGGCCAGCACGAACTGCTGGAGGAAATGTCGACCCTGCCGGTCGGCAGCCAGGCGCTGCTGCAGGTGATCGAAGCGGGTGACCCGGACAATGCTTTTTCCGCGGTTCCCTACACCAAGGGCGAGTGGTTGCTGCGCACGCTGGAACAGCGTTTCGGACGCGAGCGTTTTGATCCGGTGTTGCGCGCCTGGTTCGACCAGCACGCGTTTCAGAGCGTCGACAGCGACGAGTTCCTGCGGTTCTTTGGCGCCCGTCTGTTCGACGTCGCCCAAGCGCCGATCGACCGCGCCGAAGTGGCGCGCTGGCTGCGCGAGCCCGGCATTCCGGACAGCGCGCAGCGCGCGCATTCGGCGCGGCTCGATGCAGTCGATAGCGCCCGCGCGGATTTCCTCGGCGGACGTCGCAGTGCCGCCGAGCTCGCCGCCGGATCCTGGAGCACGGCCGAATGGCTGCATTTTTTGAATGGTCTGCCGGCTACCACCAGCGCTGCGCAACTGGCCGATCTGGACGCGGCCTACCGGCTCACCGGAACCGGCAACGCCGAGATCGCCTTCCGCTTTTACCTGGCCGGGATCCGTGCCGATTATCGGCCGATGCGGGCCGCGCTCGAGGCGCACCTGATCGCGATCGGCCGGCGCAAGCTGGTCGTGCCGCTGTGGACCGAACTCGCCGGCACCCCGGCCAACAAGGCCTGGGCGCTTGGCGTGTATGCCAAGGCCCGGCCCGGTTACCACCCGATTGCGCAGGCCACGGTCGATCCACTGTTCGGCTTCCAGCCCTGAGCCGCCGCCTTACTCCGGTCCCGGCCGGAATCGTCGCTCAGCGACAATCCGGATAGATGTCCTCGCCGTTGCCATCGGCGGCGACGGCGAAGCGCTTGTAGGTCCACTGGTATTGCGCCGGGGCGAGTGCCACGCATTGTTCGATGCCGCGGTGCAGGGCGGCGACCGCGATCAAAGGGTCGGCCGCATCGATGCCGTCCGGGGCCGGCAGGAAATGCAGGTCAAATCCGGCACCCGCTGGCAGCCGGCGGGCGACGCCGAAGACCACCGGTGCGGAACTCTTGTGGGCGAGCCGCGAGAGCAGGGTCATGCTGCGGCAGGGTTGGCCGAAGAACGCGGCGATCGCGCCCTCGCCCCCCTTTGGCCGCTGGTCCGGCAGTATGCCGACCAGCATGTGTCGGGACAGACAACGAAACAGCTCACGCACGCCGCGGGCGTCGGCACGGATCTGGGTCGCACCCAGACCGCCGCGGGCGGCAAGCAGCAAGGGTTCCCACTCACGGTGCTGCGGCTGCCGATACAGCAGGGCCATCGGCGCCTGGCTACATAGATACAGGTTAAGCAATTCCCACTGGCCGAAATGCGGCGCGGCCAGCAACACACCGCGAGCCTGGGCCAGTGCCGATTGCAGATGCTCGCCACCATGCACCGCCCGGACCAGGCGCAGCGCACGCACCGGTGACCGCGTCCACACGCGCGGCAGTTCGGTGATGCCGCGGGCGGTTTCGATCAGGGTGGCGTTGAGCAGCCGCGTCTGGGCCGCGGCCGAGAGTTCGGGAAAACACAGGGCGATGTTGCGCCGTGCGACGCGAAGCTCGCGGCTGTTGCCAAGTCGCGCCAGCCACACCAGCGGACGCGCCAGTGACTGCAACAGGCCGAGCGGCAGCAGGCCGGCGAGCGTGAGCAAACGGCTGGTGACGGCGACACGCCAGGGTGTGGATGAATGCATACGGTTCAGAGGACAGAAGACAGAAAGCAAAAAAAGGCAGAGGGAAGTGAACACCGTCGCCCCGGCGGATGCCGGGGCCCAGTCCAGAGCATAGAGGACAGCGGACACGATCCCACAATGGCAACCGGTCTACATCTGTCTTCTGCTTTCCGTCTTCTGGTCCGCAGCGGCCCTACAATCGGCCGCCCGGACCACCACAACGAGTTGCCGATGATTGCCCTGATCCAGCGTGTGCGAGAAGCCGCCGTTGCGGTCGCTGGCGAGGCGATCGGCGCGATCGGCCCGGGGCTGCTTGCCCTGGTGGCGGTCGAACCCGGCGATGGCGAGGCCGAACTCGCGCGCACGCTTTCGCGTCTGCTCGGCTACCGCGTGTTCGCCGATGCCAACGGCCGCATGAACCTGGCGCTCAGCGATACCGGCGGCGGCCTGCTGCTGGTGCCGCAGTTCACCCTGGCCGCGGATACCGGCAAGGGCATGCGACCAAGTTTCACCTCGGCGGCGACGCCGGCGCAGGGCCGCTTCTGGTTCGAGCAACTGGTGGCGCGGGCCGCCGCCGTCCACCCCGACGTGGCCAGTGGTCGCTTTGGCGCCAATATGCAGGTCAGCCTGATCAATGACGGCCCGGTCACCTTCTGGCTGCAAACCCGGCCGGCACCAGGGCCGCCATAAAAAAACGGACACATCCGCTGTGTCCGTGGGGAGAAATCCCGTGCGGCCCGGGTCCGCTGTCGGATCGCCGGCTCAGCGGGCGGCCAGCGGTGCGACGGTCGCAAGCTCGCGCGGACTACGGATCACCAACACCGGCTGCTGGTCGCTCAACTGGCTGTGACCGAGAACGGCCACTTCGTCGCCAGGCTCGACCCCGGACACCACCTGGATCAGATCGTCCTGACTCGCCCCCAGCGTCACCGGATGGCGACGGGCCAGGCCCTGGGCGATCACGAACACGCTGGGCGCGCCGTTTGGCGTGTTGATGGTCAGCGCGCTGCGCGGGATCAGCACGGCGTCTTCCTGGCGGTCCAGGGTGATGCGCACGCGGACCATCTGGCCCGGACGCAGTTCGGTGTGCGCTGCATCCACGGCGAGGATGACCGCCGCTGTACCGGTGGCGGCATCGACCACCGCGGCCACGCGCTGCACGCGCGAGCGGAACGGCTGGCCGGGAAAGGCATCGGCGCTGAACTCGGCGGACTGTCCCACCTTGATCCCGGCGAGCGCAGCCTCGGGCACCGAAAGGCGCGCCTCCAGACTGGCGAAGTCGGCCAGTTCGAAGGCCACTTCGTGCAGGGCAAGGGTCTGCCCCGGCTTGATGAGGCGTCGGGTGATCACGCCAGCGAAAGGCGCACGAATTTCGGTATGCGCCAAGTCCAGCGCAGCCAGGTCGCGGGTAGCGCGCTGGGCCGCGTGATCGAAGCGGGCGCGATCCTCGGCCTCGGCACTGATCAGCTGGCGATTGGCCAGGTTGTGGCTGCGCTCGGCTTCGTGCGCCAGGCGCTGCTCGATCGAGCGCTGCTGGGCCAGGCTCAGGCGCAGGCGCTGGCTGTCGAGCCGGGCCAGAACCTGTCCGGCGCTTACCCGGTCGCCTTCCTCGACCAGAATCTGTTCGACTTCGCCGGCACTTTCAGCGACCACACTGGCGGACCGACTGGCGCTCAGGTTGGCGCTGCCACTGTGCACCCGGACCAGGTCGCCGCGGCGGACCGTGCGCACTTCCACGCCGGGCTTCTCCGCTTCCTTGGCGACCAGGGCGGCATCACTGCGACCGCAGCCAGGCAGAGCGGCGAGCCACAAAACCAGGACAAAAGGGGTAGCTTTCCGCACACCGTACATGGTCGCTCCAAGTGGGTTGTTTTTCAGGAAATGCACGGTATTTCGACGCTTTTAGCATCGGTATCGACGACTTTTGCTGAAGCGACCTGCTCGCTCCAGACGCTGTCCATCACCGCCATCAGGGTTTCAAACAAGGCTTTTTCCAGCGCGTCCATCGGGGTCTCCTTGGGTCAATCAATCGCGGTACTGGTGTTGTATGTAACCATAACACCAATTCTGCCCTTGGCCATGGGCCGGAAGTCACTCGGTCATCCGTCATGGGTCGGTTTGGGGTGCAGGGGATGGCGTCAACGGGCCGCGCCCTGCGCACCCGGTGGACACAGATGCCAGGGTCGGCGGAATGGTTGCAGGCGGCGCTGGTCGCGTGCAGGGCAGGTTCAGCCCATTCCTGTTCGCGAGCAGGCGATTCGAGGACAAACGCGGCGCCGGCCCGATTTGGCTTGGCAACTCCACAAAACGACCATTAGCATCGGGCTCCCGTCCCGGTGACCGCCATGCCGCATACCCAGATTGCCACCGCCTCGCGTCTGCTCGATGTGCGTTACGAAATCCGCGGCGAACTGGCCCGCCGCGCCGGTCTGCTCGAGCGCCAGGGTCGGCCGATCATCCGGCTCAATATCGGCAATCCCGCCTTGTTTGGTTTCGCAACGCCGGCACACCTGCGCCAGGCCATGGCCGACAACACCGCAAACAGCGATGCCTACTGCCATCAGCAGGGCCTGCAAGCTGCGCGCGAAGTGATTGCGGCACGCGAACTGGAACGCGGGGCCCGCTTGGCCCATGCGGATCAGGTGTTCATTGGCAATGGCGTCAGCGAGCTGATCGATCTGGCCCTGCGCGCCCTGCTCAATCCGGGCGACGAAGTGCTGGTGCCCTCGCCAGACTATCCGCTGTGGACCGCGAGCGTGATCCTGAATGGTGGCGTGGTTGCGCACTATCCCTGCGATGCCGCCAACCATTTTGTACCCGACCCGGAACAGATTGAAGCCCGCATCACCGCGCGCACCCGCGCCCTGGTGCTGATCAATCCGAACAACCCGACCGGCGCGGTCTATCCGCAGTCGGTGCTGGCGCAGATCGCCGAGATTGCCGCCCGCCATCGGCTGGTGCTGCTGGCCGACGAAATCTATGACGGCGTACTGTACGACCGGGCGGTCTACACTCCAGCGGCAGCGCTAGCCGGCGATGCCCTGTGCGTGACCTTCTCCGGCCTGTCCAAAGTGCACCGCGCCTGCGGTTGGCGGGTCGGCTGGATGAGCCTCTCCGGCAGCATGAAGCGCGCCGGCGATTACCTGCACGCGCTGGATCTGCTGGCGGCGCTGCGGCTGTGCAGCAACGTACTCGCGCAATGGGCGATCGTCCCGGCCCTGACCGGCCCCGACACGATCGCCGCGCTGACCGCGCCCGGCGGGCGACTGCATCGCACCCGCCAGGAGGTGATCGATGGCGTGGCCAAAAGTTCTTACATGAATCTGGTCCGGCCCGACGGTGCCCTGTATGCGTTCCCCGGTATCGACCGCCAGCGGCTGCCGGATTTCGATGACCACCGGTTTGCCCTGGACCTGCTCGAACAGGAGCAGGTGCTGCTGGTGCCGGGCAGCAGTTTCAACGTCGCCTACCGCAACCATCTGCGCCTGACCTTGCTGCCCGAAGCCGAGGAAATGCGCGAGGTATTCGTGCGCATCGAACGCCAGCTCGAACGCTGCGCCGAAGCCGCCGAACGCGCCGTGGCCTGAGCGGGCAGGGTGGCCGCAGCCCCACACCACGATCATCGATTGAAACACCCCCGCCGCGATCCGCCCTCGTTCGCACCGGTAGTGCCACCCGAAACCGGTGACAACTCTGGCCGATGGCCAGCGCATGGGGCCGGCCGCCCGCGGCGCCGGCCGACAATCGCAACTCTCTTTCTCGACCGGGCATGGTTATTGATACCCTGTCGTTCGCACGCGGGAGCGAGTGCGCGCGGCCGTCAACTGCGTCTCTGTGGCCGGGCCAGTAGATCGAACTCGGCGACTGGATCATTCCCGAACCAAGTTCTGCGGTCGAAGCGCATGCATAACCGACCGCGTTTTCCGCTGCCGCACATGACCAAGCCATCCTGCAGGCAATTGCGATGAGTTTCTTGAATTTCCAACAACTCGCCAACTTCATCTGGTCCGTGGCCGACCTGCTGCGCGGACCCTACCGTCCGCCACAATACGAGCGCGTCATGCTGCCGCTCACTGTGTTGCGCCGTTTCGATGCGGTATTGGCGCCCAGCAAGGAAGCCGTGCTCAAGCGCTATGCCGAACTGAGCAAGAAAGGCATGGCCAACATAGACGCCGTTCTCAACAATCTCGCGAAGGATGACGACGACGATGCCCTGGGCTTCCACAACCACAGCTTGCTCGACTTCGCCAAGCTCAAGGGCGACCCCGACAACATCGGACGCCACCTGGCCGACTACATCGCCGGCTTCTCAGAGAACATCCGCAAGATCTTCGAGCGCTTCGAGTTCGACAAGGAGATCGAAAAGCTCGAAGAGTCCAACCGCCTGTATCAGGTGGTTTCCCAGTTCGCCGAGATTGACCTGCATCCGCGCAAGGTCGACAACATCACCATGGGGCTAGTGTTCGAGGACCTGATCCGCCGCTTCAACGAAGCCGCCAACGAAACGGCGGGCGATCACTTCACCCCGCGCGAAGTCATCCAACTCATGGTCAACCTGCTGCTGGAGCCAGACACCAGCGTGCTTACCCAGGCCGGCGTCATCGTCACCATCTGCGATCCCGCCTGCGGCACCGGCGGCATGCTGGCCGAGGCGCAGAACTGGATTCGCGCCCACAACGAACAGGCCACGGTCAAGGTCTTCGGCCAGGACTACAACCCGCGCTCCTAGGCCGTGGCCGCCTCCGACCTGCTGATCAAGGGCCACAAGGATGGCCAGGTGGTGCTGGGCAACACCCTCACCGACGACCCATTTCCGGACCAGCGCTTCGATTACCTGCTGGCCAACCCGCCGTTCGGCGTGGACTGGAAGGCCGAGAAGAAGACCATCGACCGCTGGCCCAACTTCCGCGGCTACAGCGGCAAGCTGCCGCGCATCAACGACGGTGCCCTGCTGTTCCTGCTCTACATGATGAGCAAGTTCCAGGACTACAAAGCGGGCGACCGCGACAAGCCCGGCTCGCGCACCGCCATCGTCTTCAACGGCTCGCCGCTGTTCACCGGCGGTGCCGGCAGTGGCGAGAGCGAGATCCGCCGCTGGATCATCGAGCGCGACCAGCTCGAAGCCATCGTCGCCCTGCCCGAGCAGATGTTCTACAACACCGGTATCGGTACCTTCATCTGGGTGGTCACCAACCGCAAGGCCGAGCACCGCAAAGGTAAGATCCAGCTTATCGACGCCCGCGAGCGCTACACCCCGATGAAGCGCAGCCTGGGCGACAAGCGCCGTTACCTCGACCAGACCACGCTCGATGCCGTCACCCGCGAACACGGCGCCATGGAGAACGGCCAGACCAGCCGCGTATTCGACAACACCGACTTCGGCTACCGCCGCATCAGCGTGCTGCGTCCGCTGCGCCTGCGCTTCGAGATCACCGAAGATGCGCGCGAGCGCTTCCTCAACACCTGCCCGGATCTGTTCGACGCGCTACAGGCCGTAGAGGACAAACTCGGCACCGAACCTCTACCGGACTGGAACCAAGCATGGGAAGCCGTCCAGCAGGTGTTCGAGACCCTTCCCGACGATGTCGAAGGCTGGGCCAAGGGCGCCAAGGGCACCGCGCAGAGAAAAATCTTCCGCGACTGCTTCACCACAGTTGACCCCGACGCCGCGCCGGTGATTGCCAAGCACCACAAGGGCGATCCCTTGTCGGCCAGCGGCACGCTGTTCCCAGGTCAGACACTGCCCGACCATCTGTCCACCCGCGACCTGTATGCGCTGCTGGGCCTCTACAAACCCCCCTCTCCCGCCGGGAGAGGGGTCGGGGGTGAGGGCAAGTATGTCGAATACGAACCCGATCCGGCGCTGAAGGACGCCGAGAACATCCCGCTGAAAGAGGATATCGTCAGCTACGTTCTGCGCGAAGTGCGGCCTTACGTGGCCGACGCCTGGATCGACCGCGACACGCTGGATGAACAGGACGGCGGCATCGGCAAGGTGGGCTACGAGATCAACTTCAACAGGGTATTTTTCCAGTACAAGCCACCGCGCCCGTTGCATGTGATCGATGCCGAACTGGCTGCGGTAGAAAAGCGAATCCTCGACCTGCTCAGCGAGGTGACGCAATGACGGCACTGGAACTGCTCGAACGCCTCAATCTGCTCGACGAGAACGAGCGCATCGAAGCCAAGGCTGCCAGTGAGGTCGGCAAGTCGATGCTGGAAACCATCTGCGCCTTCGCCAACGAGCCGGGGCTTAGCGGCGGCTGGCTGTTGCTTGGCGTAACGCGGGAAGAATTGGCCCTGTTTCCCGCCTATGAAGTGCAGGGCCTCGACCAGCCCGACAAGATCAGCGCTGACTTGGCCAGCCAGGCCGCCAGCACGTTCAACCGACCGCTCCGGCTGGATATCCAGACCGACGCGCTTGAAGGCAAGCCGGTGATCGTGGTCTTCGTGCCCGAAGCCTCGCCGCAGGACAAGCCCGTTTACCTCAAGGCGCAAGGGCTACCGCGCGGCGCCTTGCGCCGTGTCGGCAGCACCGATCAGCATTGCACCGAAGACGATTTGCTGGCCCTCTATCAAGGGCGCCAGCAGGAGAGTTTCGATGCCAGCCTGATGCCCGACGCCACCCTGGATGACTTTGCGCCCGAAGCCATCGCCGACTACCGGCAATCCCGGCGCGAGGCCAATCCGGATGCCGAAGAATTGCGTTGGAGCGATAACGAGCTTTTTCAGGCGCTGGGCTGCGTGCGCCAGAACGCGCAAGGTCAATGGCAGCCTACAGTCGCCGGACTGATCCTGTTCGGCAAACCGGTGGCTTTGCGCCGCGCTTTCCCGATGACGCGGGTCGATTACATCCGTGTGCCCGGTCGCGAGTGGGTGCCCGATCCCGAGCGCCGCTTCGACAGCATCGAACTGCGCGACCCACTGTTTCGGCTGATCCGCCGCGCGCAGGCCGCCATCCTCGACGATCTGCCCAAAGCCTTTGGCCTGATCGAGGGCGACCTGCAGCGCAAGGACAGTCCGATCGTGCCGCAGCGGGTGATCCGCGAAGCGGTCGTCAACGCGCTCATGCACCGCAGTTACCGCAGCTCCGCCCCCGTGCAGATCATCCGCTACAGCAACCGGCTGGAAATCCGCAATCCCGGCTTTTCGCTCAAATCGCCCGAGCATCTGGGCGAACCCGGCTCGCTGCCGCGCAACCCCAAGCTCGCCGCCGCGCTGTACGACACCCGCTTTGCCGAAACCAAGGGCAGCGGTGTGCGGGTGATGCGCGAAATGTGCGAGACGGCCGGACTGGCGCCACCGCTGTTCGAATCCGATCGCGGGCAAGACCAGTTCGTCGTGCGCCTGTTCTTCCATCACTTTCTCGGCCCAGCTGATCTGGCGTGGCTGGCGCGCTTCAAGGACCTGCACCTTTCCGAGACCGAGGCCCGCGCCTTGGTTGTCGCCCGCGAAGTCGGCGCCATCGACAACGCCAGCTGGCGTGACATCAACAAAGTGGACACCCTGACCGCCAGCCAGTCGCTGAAGAAACTGCGCGACGCCGGTCTGCTCCAGCAGAAGGGTCGCGGCTCGGCCACCTGGTACCAACCCACCGGCAAGATGTTGGGCGACGATGAGGGCTTATCTAGTAACCCCGACGGCTTATCTAGTAACCCTGAGGGCTTATCTAGTAACCCCCAGGGCTTATCTAGCAACCCCGACCCATTGGCTGACCCTGCACGGCGCGCCTTGCTGAACGAGCTACCTGGCGAGCTGGCCGCCCAAGTGGGCGCCATCGGCCAGCGCCGCCCGCCCGAGGAAGTGCGTGAGTTGGTCGTCGAGCTTTGCCGGCACCGGGACTGCCGTGCCGAAGATCTGGCCTTGCTACTGGTCCGCAATGTCGAAACCGTCCGACAGAACTATCTGCGCCCGTTGCTGCGCGCCGGTCGCATCCGCATGACCCGCCCCGACGTGCCCAATGACCCAGAGCAGGCGTATTGCGCTGCGGAGGTGCGGCCGTGACATCCATAAACCCTGTCAGCGTCGCAGCGACAAATCGGGGCGGGTTGCTTGATCGTTGCTTGACCGGATGCACCCTTTCCGGCCGCGCGACGCGTCTTGCCAATGGATATCAACGGGTTACGACGATAGCGTTGTTTGACCGTTGTTTGACTGGGCGCGGCCTCGCGGGTGAAAACCCGCTCGCCCAAGCCCCGCCGTGGCGAATTGCCGGCATGCCTCAGGAGACGAGTGCCTGGATCGACTACGAGACGCTGGACAAGCACGATGGCGGCATTGGCAAGGTGGACTACGAGATCAACTTCAACCGGGTGTTCTTCCAGTACCAGCCGCCGCGTCTGCTGCATGAGATGGATGCAGAACTGCCCAGCGTGGTGCAGCGGAATCTGAAGTTGCTGCGGGAGGCGACGGAGTGACGATTTCGACTGCGCACGCCCATCCTGACGCATGGCGAACAGCGCGTTTTAAGTTCGCTGCGCCCTTGCGCAATGAACGCATGTCCGCCAATTCCGACCACGTCGACTACCTCGGCCTCGAAAACATCGAATCGTGGACGGGCAGGATCATCGATGCCGAGTCGACGGTGGATGACCCGACCGACGGGGACGTCGGTCTTGCGAATGTATTCAGAGAAGGCGATGTGCTGTTCGGGAAGCTTCGCCCGTACTTGGCGAAGGCATGCTACGCGCCTCGCGACGGCGTTTGTTCCACAGAACTGCTCGTTATGCGGCCAGCGGCGACCGTCCATCCCAGGTTTTTGCTCTATTCGGTGTTGACACCTGATTTTGTAGGGACTGTTGACGCGTCAACCTTTGGGGCAAAGATGCCTCGGGCAAGTTGGGACTTCATAGGCTCACTTGAGATTCGCCTTCCACCGATCGAAGCTCAGTCGTGCATTGCCGCCTACCTCGACGGCGAGACCGCCCGCATCGACGCGTTGATCGCCGAGAAGGAACGCATGCTGGCGCTGCTGGAAGAAAAGCGCGCCGCCCTCATCAGCCGCGTCGTCACCCGCGGCCTCGACCCCAACGCTCCGCTGAAACCCTCCGGCCAGGCATGGCTGGGCGAAATTCCGGCGCATTGGCTGGTGGAGCGTGCCAAGAACCTTTTCACCGTTCGCGATGAACGTTCGAACGATGGCACGGAAGAGCTGCTGACCGTGTCCCACATTACCGGCGTCACTTCACGCTCCGAAAAGGACGTGTACATGTTCGAGGCCGATGACAAGGCAGGCTACAAGCGCTGTATGCCAGGCGACCTTGCCATCAACACCCTATGGGCATGGATGGGTGCGATGGGTATCAGCCCCTTGGCAGGCATCGTCAGCCCCGACTATCACGTGTACACCTCGAAAGGCGATCTGTTCCCCGAGTACGTTAATCTGTTGTGTCGCTCGCGGCCCTTTGTGCCGGAAGTGAGTCGATGGTCGAAGGGTGTCTGGTCTTCCCGATTGCGCTTGTACCCGGAGAACTTCTTTGAGATGCGGCTACCGGTCCCGCCACACGACGAGCAAGACGCTATCGTCCGCGCCGTCGAAGTGGATCAACGCAAGGCGAATGCTCTGCGCGAGAACTTGCAGTTGTCGATCACGCTCGCCAAGGAACGCCGTGCCGCGCTGATCACCGCCGCCGTTACCGGCCAGATCCCGCTGGAGGAGATGACCGGATGAACAACCAACCCCTCAACCCGCTCGATATCCTCGTCCAACTCGACTGGACCGAGGGCGATGATCTGGAGTTCAAATCCGCGCAGGGCGGGTTGCCGGGTAGTCTGTGGGAGACCTACAGCGCCATGGCCAACAGCCATGGTGGGGTGATCCTGCTCGGGGTGGAGGACGATGGCCGGGTCAGCGGAGTGTGCGAACCTCAGAAGCTCAAAAAGGCGTTCTGGGATACGGTCAACAACCGCGGCAAGGTCAGCATCAACCTGTGCGGTGACGGCGATCTGGCAGAGGTGAAGCACCCGGATGGACTGATCGTCGCTATCCGCGTGCCGCAGGCATCCCGCTATCAACGTCCGGTATTTCTCGGGCAGAACCCGCTGACCGGCAGTTACCGCCGCAATTTCGAGGGCGATTACCACTGCACGGAACAGGAGGTCGGCCGAATGTTGTCCGACCGGGCCGAGGAACCGGCCGATAAGCGAATACTGGAGGGCTTCGGGCTGGGCGATCTGGATATGCCTAGCCTTCATCAGTACCGCCAGCGCCTAGCCTCCTACAAACCGACCCATCCTTGGTTGAGCGAGAACGATGTTGGGTTGCTGACCAAACTCGGTGGCTGGCGGCGTGATCGCGGTACCGGTGTCGAGGGGCTGACTTTGGCAGGCATGCTGATGTTCGGCAGCGACGAGTCCCTGCGCGAGGCCGTGCCCGGATATCACGTCGACTACCGGGAGCGGCTCTCCGACGACCCAGCCGTGCGCTGGAGCGACCGCCTCACCGCCGACGGTACCTGGCACCCCAATTTGTTCCAGTTTTACCTGCGGGTGGCGCAACGGCTGGTCTCCGACTTGAAGCTGCCCTTCCAGCTCAGCGCCGATCTATTCCGCAAAGGGGAGACCGAGGTTCACGAGGCCATCCGTGAGGCACTGGTCAACGCCTTGATCCATGCCGACTTCAGCGGTCAGGATGGCATCGTGGTGGAAAAATTCCGCGACGCCTTCGAGTTTTCCAACCCCGGTACCTTGCTGATCTCCTACGATCAGTTGCTACGCGGCAATGTCAGCGAGTGCCGCAACAAGTCGTTGCAAACCATGTTCATGTTGATCGGTGCGGCCGAGAAGGCAGGCTCCGGGGTGGACAAGATACGCCGGGGCTGGGCGTCGCAGCACTGGCGCTTGCCGATGCTGCGCGAGCAGGTGCAGCCGGAGCGGGTCGGTTGGCGGCTGCCGATGGTCAGTCTGATCCCCGATGAGTCGCTGGCCCGACTGATGGCCCTGTTTGGAGACACGTTCAGCCAGTTCAGCAAGATCGAAGTGCAGGCGCTGGTGACCGCCGATGCGGAGGGGACGGTGGACAACTCGCGCATGCGCCAAATCTGCAACTTGCACGCTGCCGACATTACCCGGCTGCTTCAAGGCTTGGTGGCCAAGGGCGCCTTGGTTCAGGAAAGACAGGCGCGCTGGAGCCGCTACCGGCTGCCCGTTCAGGACCCCTCCGAACATATCGCCGGGCACTCCGAACATAAGGCTGGGCACTCCGAACATAGCTCCGGGCAGTCCGAACACAGTGATGGTCTCCGTGCGATCGCCGCGTCTGCCAGGACCCAGAAGCGCTTTCAACCCAATGAAATGGAAAGAATTATTCTCGATCTCTGCCAAGGACGCTGGCTGACCCGCAACGAACTGGCTGGTCTGTTGGACCGTCATCCAGATGGTCTGCGCCAGCGTTTTCTGAACCCGATGGTGGGGCATGGCCTTCTACGCTTGCGCTACCCGGACAAACCCAACCGGGCGGATCAGGCTTACACAAGTGCAGCCCCGGACTGAGCCAACGAGGATGCTGCGATGAAAACCACCTCCGAAGCCGCCTTCGAAACCGCTATCGAGTCCGTGTTACTCGCCGATGGCTACTCGCGGGTTGACGCCAAGGGCTTCGACCGCGAGCGGGCGATCTTCCCGAATGAAGCGCTGGACTTCATCCGTGCTACCCAAGGCAAGGTGTGGGAGAAGTTGGAAGCCCTGCACGGAGAGCAGACCGGCGCCCGCGTGCTGGAATCCCTGTGCAAGTGGCTGGATACCCATGGCACGCTGGCCACCCTGCGCCACGGTTTCAAATGCTTCGGCCGCACGCTGCGGGTCGCCTTCTTCCGCCCGGCTCACGGCCTGAACCCGGAGCTGGAGGCGCGCTATCAGGGCAATCGGCTGGGGCTTACCCGCCAACTGCACTTCAGCCCGAAGTCGGACAAATTCGCCGGGAGCGAATTTGGACAGCCGGAGGCTGGCCCGGAGGGCGAACGCCAAGGATGGCGTTCGCAAAAGTCGCTGGACGTGGTGCTGTCGGTCAACGGCATCCCGGTGGTCACACTGGAACTGAAGAACCCCTTGAGCGGCCAGACAGCGGCGAATGCCATCCACCAGTACCGCCACGACCGCGACCCGCGCGAGCCGATCTTCGTGTTCACCAAGCGCGCGCTGGTGCATTTCGCGGTGGATACCGATGAGGCGCACATGACCACACGTCTGGCCGGCACGGCCACCACCTTCCTGCCCTTCAACCGGGGCACGGACGGCGGTGCCGGCAACCCGCCCGACCAGGAGGGGCGCAACTACAAGACGGCCTACCTGTGGGAAGAGGTCTTGCAGCGCGACAGCCTGCTCGACCTGTTCGCCCGCTTTTTGCATGTGGATGTGCAGGAGAAGGTCTCGGACGATGGCAAAAAGGTCCGCAAGGAAAGCCTGATCTTTCCGCGCTATCACCAGTTGCAGGCAGTGCGCCAGATCGTTGAAGCGGCCGCGAGCGAGGGCGTGGGTCATAACTACCTGGTGGAGCATTCGGCCGGGAGCGGCAAGAGCAACACCATTGCCTGGCTGGCGCATCGGCTGTCGAGCCTGCATAACGACCGCGACGAGCGTCTGTTCGACAGTGTGGTCGTCATCACCGACCGTGTGGTGCTGGACCGTCAGTTGCAGAACACCATCTACCAGTTCGATCACCGCCAGGGCGTGGTGCAGAAGATCGACGAGGATTCGCGCCAGCTCGCCGAGGCGCTGGAAGCCGGCGTGCCGATCATCATCACCACGCTGCAAAAGTTTCCGTTCGTGTCCGGGCAACTGGCCAAGCTGAGCGAGGAGCGCGGTGAAGGCAGCAAGAGCCATCTGCCCACGCGCAAGTACGCCCTGATCATCGACGAAGCCCACAGCTCGCAATCGGGCGAGACGGCCACGGAGCTCAAGGGCGTGCTGGGTGGCGCCGAGCTGCGCAAGAAAGCCCAGGAAATGGCCGAAGAGGAAGGTGAAGTGGAGCTTGATCGCCTGTTCCGTTCCATGGCCAAGCGCGGCAAGCAGCCAAACATGAGCTTCTTCGCCTTTACCGCCACGCCCAAGCACAAGACGCTGGCGATCTTTGGCCGGGGCGGCGAGCCCTTCCACCGCTACACCATGCGCCAGGCCATCGAGGAAGGCTTCATCGAGGATGTACTGAAGAACTACGTCACCTATAAGACCTACTACAAGCTGATCAAGAAGGCCGAGGACGATCCCAACGTCGAACGCAAGAAGGCCGCCAAGGCACTGGCCCGCTTCATGCGCCTGCACCCGCACAACATCGGTCAGAAGACCGAGGTGATGATCGAGCACTTCCAGCACTTCACCCGCCACAAGATTGGCGGCCATGCCAAGGCGATGGTGGTGACCGGCTCGCGGCTGGAAGCGGTGCGCTACAAGCAGGGGTTCGACCGCTATATTCAGGAGAAGGGCTACCCGATCAAGAGTCTGGTGGCGTTCTCGGGCACCGTTGAGGACGACAAGGTTCCCGAGACGACCTACACCGAAGTGGGAATGAACGGCGGTGTGAAGGAGAAGGCGTTGCCCGACACCTTCGCCAAGCCGGAATTTCGCGTGTTGCTGGTCGCAGAAAAGTACCAAACCGGCTTCGATCAGCCGCTGCTGCACACGATGTACGTGGACAAGCGGCTGGCCGGCATTCAGGCGGTGCAGACGCTCTCGCGCCTGAACCGCACCCACCCGCTCAAGGACGACACCTTCGTATTGGATTTCGTCAATGATCCTGCCGAAATCCAGGAGGCCTTCCGCCAGTACTACGAAGGCTCGATGATGGGCGAGCAGGTCGATCCCGACAAGCTCTATGAGGTCAAGGCCGAGCTCGATGCCTCGGGCATTTACCTGCAAACCGAGGTGGCCGAGTTCGCGCGCGTGTTCTTTGCGCCGAAGCGCCGGCAGAGCCCCGGCGATCACAAGGCAATGAACGCGATTCTGGATCAGGCGGTCGCGCGCTTCGTGCAGCTGCAAAACACGGAAGAAGAGGAAGCGGAGCTTTGGCGCGGCAAGCTGCAGGCCTTCCGCAATCTCTACAGCTTCCTGAGCCAGGTAATCCCCTACCAGGACAGCGATCTGGAGAAGCTGTTCACCTACCTACGCCATCTCGCGCTAAAGCTGCCCAAGCGCAAGAGCGGACCGGGCTACCAGTTCGACGAGGAGGTCGAGCTCGACTACTACCGCCTGCAGAAGATCAGTGAAGGCTCGATCAGCCTGAACGAGGGTTACGCCAAGCCGCTGGACGGCCCACGCGAGGTGGGCACCGGCATGGTGCGCGAGGAACAGGTTTCGCTGTCGCGGCTGATCGACATGATCAACGAGCGATTTGGCGGCGAGCTCAACGAGGCAGATCAGCTGTTCTTCGATCAGATTGCAGAGGCGGCCAGCCGCAACGAGTCTTTGCAACGAGCCGCTGGAGTCAACTCGCTCGACAAGTTTCAGCTGGTCTTTCGGCAAGTGCTGGAGTCGTTGTTCATCGAGCGGATGGAGCTGAACGAGGAGCTGTTCACCGACTACATGGGCAAGCCGGAATTGCAGGAAGTTGTCGCCAAGTGGCTTGGTGAGCAGGTCTACCAGCGCTTGACCAAGTGCGGACCATCGTTCTTGGTACAACAGGGCAGCAATTGACCGTTCCGACCCCCATATCCTGCTCGAACGCTGCGCCGAGGCCGCCGAACGCGCTGTGGCCTGAGCGGGTGGGCAAAATTGGCACGACAGGCGATCATGTGCCACGCTGATTTCCTGGTGGCACGGGACGGGTTACATGGCAAGCAAGCCTGTGAGCGACGAAGTCCAGGTTGGAGCGCAAGGGCGGCTGGTCATCCCCGCTGCCCTGCGCAAGGCGATGGGCCTGGAAGCGGGGGATCAACTGATCGTCCGGCAACAGGGTGGAACCCTGGTGCTGGAGAGACGCGAGGCGATCGCGAAGCGGCTTCAGAGCCGGTTTCGCCATATTCCCAAGGCGGTGGATCTGGCGGATGAACTGATCGCGGATCGGCGCGCCGAAGCCGCGAGAGAGCCGGCGGCAGCGTGACGCGAGTGCTCGACGCATCGGGTTTGCTGGCTTTGCTGCACTCGCTGGCCGATCGCGCCTGTCTGGCGCTGGCCATGGAACGGCGACTGCCGGTTGTCACCGCCGACCGGGCCTGGTCCGGGCTGGGTCTTGATTTGGATATACAGGTCATTCGCTGAGCGAGGTCACGGGCCAAAAGCACCTCCGATTCGCTTTGTGCGATGCTGTCCTCTGTCCTCTGTCCTCTGTCCTCTGTCCCGGATGCCGCCATGAGTATCTCCCTGCTTGCCTTGCTGCTGTACGCGACCTGGACCCTGCTGCTGCTCGCCGGCATTGCCGCGCTCAGGGTGGCCAAGACGCTGAACGGTGAGCGCCGCGCCAATCAGTTTTCGCCCAGTGGCGAGGATGTTTCGCCGTTCTCCGGCCGGCTCTGCCGCGCCCACGCCAACTGCTACGAGAATCTGCCGATCGTCGCCGCGATCATCCTGGTCGCGGCCAGTACCGGCCACGGCGCCATCACCGATCCGCTGGCGCTGTGGCTGGTCGCGGCGCGGCTGGCGCAGTCGCTGGTGCATCTGGCCTCGACCCGCAGTCGCTTTGTAATGCTGCGCTTCGCCTTCTTGCTGGCCCAGGTGCTGATCCTGGTGTGCTGGCTCGCACAGTTGCTGCCCTTGGGTTTCAGCGCCGCCGCCTGAGCCGCTGCATCCGGGCCGACCGGCAATGGCCAACGCCGCCATCGTTCCGGCCCCACAACCGGTGTCGTTGGCAAGCGGCGGCGTCCAGCCACTGCGGCTGCTGGCCCTGGGCGATTC
>JBGSKT010000165.1:0-5969 GCA_041741075.1 Lysobacterales bacterium | reverse complement strand
CGCGCGCCAGCGGGCCGGCTTCCTTGTATTTCTTGTCGGCCGCCAGCGCCTCGGCCGCGGACAGCTTATCGAGCGCAAACTGCCATTCCACCGGCGCGTATTTGTCGGCGTGCTCGAGCGCCGCCGCCTCGATCCGCTGTTCGGCTTCGGTCAGTTCGGCGGTCGGCGGCTTGGCCGCTTCGGCCACCACCACCGCCAGCAGCAGCGGCCAGAGCCAGTTTCTGGAACGTTTCATGGGCAGTTGCAGTACCTGTCTGGAAAAAGTCGAATCGCTCGCGCTATTGTGTGAACCCTGAGCGGCGATTGCAACGGCGAACTGGAGGATCCGGAACCCATGGACATTGGCTACTTTCTGAAGTTGATGGCGGAAAAAGGCGCGTCCGACATGTTCCTGACCACCGGGGCACCGGTGAACATCAAGGTCGAGGGCAAACTGTACCCGCTTGGCAATACCGGCCTGCCCGGCGGCATGGTGAAAAAAATCGCCTATTCGCTGATGGACGAGGGCCAGGTGCCGCAGTTCGAGCGCGACCTCGAACTCAATATGGCAATCGCGGTAAAGGACGCCGGTCGCTTCCGGGTCAACGTCTTCAAGCAGCGTGGCGAAGTCGGCATGGTGATCCGCGCGATCAAAAGCGAGATCCCCAACATCGAAGCGCTCAAGCTGCCGGACGTGCTGAAGGACGTCATCATGGCACCGCGCGGCCTGGTGTTGGTAGTCGGTGCCACCGGCTCCGGCAAATCGACCACGCTCGCGGCCATGCTCGACTACCGCAACACCAGCACCAGCGGGCATATCCTGACCATCGAGGATCCGATCGAATTCCTGCACCGGCACAAGAAGTCGATCGTCAATCAGCGCGAAGTAGGTCTCGACACCCGCAGTTACCACGAGGCATTGAAGAATGCCATGCGCGAAGCACCGGACGTGATCCTGATCGGCGAAATCCGCGACATGGAGACAATGGAGGCAGCGATTTCGTTTTCCGAAACCGGCCACCTGTGCCTGGCCACCCTGCACTCCAACAACGCCGACCAGACCCTGGAGCGGATCCTCAACTTCTTTCCCGAGGCCTCGCACAAGAACGTGCTGATGAATCTGGCGCTCAATCTGAAATCGGTGATTTCGCAACGCCTGGTGCTAGGCAAAGATGCCAAGCGTTTGCCGGCGGTGGAAATCCTGATCAATACCCCGATGATCCGCGACCTGATGCGGCGCGGCCAGGTGCATGAAATCAAGGAAGCGATGGATCGTTCGCTGGAAGAGGGCATGCAGACCTTCGACCAGGCTCTGTATCGGCTGTACAAGGACGGCAAGGTCGAACTGGAAGAAGCGCTCAACAAGGCCGATTCGCGCGATGGCCTGGCGCTCAAGATCCGCCTGGCCGAGGGCGGCTCCGGCAGCGCCGACCACGACCCCTACGACCCGACCGCGTTCTGATCCGGGCATGCGGCTCGCGGACCCAGTCCGCACCGGCATGGGCTGTTCCCTGCTTAGGCGGCGCGCAGTGATAGCGCCCGCCCGGCGATCACCGCGTCGCCTGTTCCAGCGAATCGGCCGCCCACTGATTGAGGCTCTTGCTGGCGAGCTCGGCAGCGCGGATCGCGGCGGCGTGCAAATCCGGCGGCACCCTCAGCAGCATCTTGCCGCTCGCTGGCCGCTCAGGGCGCTGCCCCAGCTTGCAGCAGACCTCGGTGTAATCGTCCACAGCGGAGTGGAACGCCTGCTCCAGTTCGTCCACCGTGGACCCGTGGAATCCGACCACATCGCGGATGCCGGCCACATGGCCGACGAAGATGCGATCTTGCGGGTCGTACTCGATGCGGGCCGCGTAGTGCTTGTAGATCATGGTGTTCATGGCGTGACTCCGATGCGTTGCAAGAACTCGCGCGCATCCTTGACGCGGTCCCGAGAACGACCGCGCCTCGTCGGTTCCGGCGACGCGCGATCACTGGCCGATCGGCCAGTCCGGACATCCCAGTGTCAACTTACAGATAAGCATGCGATCCCCTGCCCCAGCGCCCGATCAGCCCTGAATCAGCGCCTGTGCCTGCAGATGGGCGAAGCGGTCGATCAGCGCCGCGAGCAGCCCGAAGTCGCGCGGCGGCATGTCCAGGAACTCCACGCCGACGCTGTCGGCGTCGGTGCGCAGCAGCAGCACCTCGGCGGTGAATGCATCGGCATCGGGCAGCAACAGCCTGAGCGCAAAGCGGCTGCCGGCCGGGGCGCCGAAGGCGGCCGGGCGCTGCATCTTCAACCCGTCGATGGAAAGGTCAATCAGGCCGGCGCGCAGGGGCTGTCCGTCGATTTCCAGCTCCACCTCGCCCGCGGCCGCAAAACGCGCGGCCTGACGGCGATCATCATAGATTTCGGCCATGCGCAGACTCCTTCGGGGCAACGCGAAAATGCTAGCACGCAGATGACTCGGGTGGCCCGCAACGGGCCAACCCAAGGCGAGTCGCCTGCGTCAGCCCAAACCCGGCTATGATGGGCGGTCAGACCCCCGGCCAGCCGTTGATCTTGCGTGCAGCGTGGAATCGGGTTATAGTTTTCGGCCTTTTTCGCCCCTCCCGTCATTCGGAGTCTTACCCATGAAGACCATCAGCGCCAACGCGCAGACCGTCAAGCGCGACTGGTTCCTGGTCGATGCCACCGACAAAACGCTGGGCCGCCTGGCCAGCGAGCTGGCGCTGCGCCTGCGCGGCAAGCACAAGCCCGTGTTCACCCCACATTGCGATACCGGCGACTATCTGGTCGTGGTCAATGCCGAGAAGATCGCGGTCACCGGCAACAAGCTGCAGGACAAGATGTATCACCGGGTCACCGGCTACATCGGCAACCTGAAGACCACTTCGCTGCGCGACCTGTTGGCCGCGCACCCGGAACGGGTGATCGAAATCGCGGTCAAGGGCATGCTGCCGAAGACCCCGCTTGGGCGCCAGATGGTGCGCAAGCTCAAGGTCTATCGTGGCACCAACCACCCGCACACCGCCCAGCAGCCGCAAGCGCTGGACATTGGCTAATCCCCGGAGAACCGTTCGATGGCTCTGCAACAAAACTACGGCACTGGCCGCCGCAAATCTTCCGCCGCACGGGTATTCCTGCGTCCGGGCAAGGGCAACATTACCGTCAACGACAAGTCGCTCGACGAATTCTTCGGCCGCGAAACCTCGCGCATGATCGTGCGCCAGCCGCTGCAGGCCGTGCAACTGACCGACAAGTTCGACGTGCTGGTCACGGTCGAGGGCGGCGGCATGACCGGCCAGGCCGGCGCCATTCGCATGGGACTGGCGCGAGCCCTGGTCGAGTACGACGAGAGCCTGAAACCGGTGCTGCGCAAGGCCGGCTTCATGACCCGCGACGCCCGCGAGGTCGAGCGCAAGAAGGTCGGCCTGCGCAAAGCACGCCGCGCCACCCAGTACTCCAAGCGCTGATCGCAGCGGACGCCACGGACAGCAGGATCCGTCCTGCTTTCCGGCCTCGCCGTGATACAGCTCGGGTCCGGCTTCGATCGCCGGTTCTGCGGGAACAGAATTGGGAGATCGTCCAACGGTAGGACAACGGACTCTGACTCCGTGAATCTAGGTTCGAATCCTAGTCTCCCAGCCAAAACCAGCAGGGCTCGCGCAAGCGGGCCCTTCTGGTTTTGGCTGGGAAGATGGATCGGACCTTTGGTTCGACACGATCGGCAGGATTGCCGATCGTGAACAGCGCAGTCGCAGAGCGACGGAGCTGGCCCGCAGGGCGAGGGCCATGGATGGCCCGAGTCATCCTAGTCTCCCAGCCAAAACCAGCAGGGCTCGCGCAAGCGGGCCCTGCTCGTTTTGGCTGAGAAGACGGGGTTCAGAAGACAGAGGCCAGCGTAAGGCCGTCGCCCCGGCGAACGCCGGGGCCCAGTACCCACACTGGCCGCAACGTCCGGCACTGGGTCCCGGCCTTCGCCGGGACGACGCCTTTCTTTGTTCCCGTTTCCCGTTTCCCGTTTCCCGTTTCCCGTTTCCCGTTTCCCGTTTCCCGTTTCCCGTTTCCCGTTTCCCGTTTCCCGTTTCCCGTTTCCCGTTTCCCGTTTCCCGTTTCCCGTTTCCCGTCTACTGCGTCAGGCCAACCGCCACTGCCCCGCCGCCAGCAACGCGGCGAAACGGCGCGGTGCCCCGTCAAAGCTGCCATTCGACATGAAGACGACCTGGTCGCCCCGACGGACCATGGCCTGCAGTTGCCGCAGCAGTTCATCGACGCTGGCTACGGTCTGGCCGCGGCCATGCAGGGCGCGGGTGACCCGGCCGGCATCCCAGGGCAATTGCGTGCGCTGCAGGAACAACACCTGGTCGGCATCGGCCAGGGCCGGGGCCAATTGTTCGGAGTGGGCACCCTGGCGCATCGAATTCGAACGCGGTTCCAGCGCCACGATCAGGCGGGCGGCGCCGACTCGGGCGCGCAGGCCGGCGAGCGTGGTGGCGATCGCGGTCGGGTGGTGGGCGAAATCGTCGTAGACCACGATTCCATCGGCGCGGCCGACGACTTCGAGGCGACGTTTGGGACTTTGAAAATCCTTCAGTGCGGGCAGCGACTGTTCGGCGCTGACGCCGATCGCTTCGGCGGCGGCGATTGCGGCCAGTGCATTCATCACGCTGTGCCGGCCGATTTGCGACCACTCGGCGCTGCCGACCCGCTGCCCACGCCGCCACAGCTCGAAGCGCGATCCATCTTCACAGAGCAGGCGCGCCTGCCATTGCGCGTCATTGTCAGCGCCTTCGGTGGCAATGGCGAAACGCTCGACCGGGGTCCAGCAGCCCATGGCCAATACCTCGGCCAGGCGCGGGTCTTCGCCATTGACGATCAGGCGGCCATGGCCGGGAACGGTACGCACCAGGTGGTGAAACTGTTTCTGGATCGCGGCCACATCGTCAAAGATGTCGGCGTGGTCGAATTCCAGGTTGTTGAGGATGGCGACTTCGGGCCGGTAGTGCACGAACTTCGAACGCTTGTCGAAAAACGCGGTGTCGTATTCGTCGGCCTCGACCACGAAGGCAGCCCCGTCACCCATGCGCGCCGAACAGCCAAAGTTTTCCGGGACGCCACCGATCAGGAAGCCGGGGTCCTGTCCGTTGGCGCCGAGCAGCCAGGCCAACAGGCTGCTGGTGGTGGTCTTGCCGTGGGTGCCGGCGACCGCCAACACGCGTCGCCCGGGCAGCACCCGTTCGGCCAGCCATTGGGGCCCCGAGGTGTAGGCCATGCGCGTATTCAACATGTGCTCGACCGCCGGATTGCCGCGCGAGACCGCGTTGCCGACCACGACCAGGTCGGTATCGGCTGCCAGGTATTCGGCGCGGTAGCCATCGCAGAGGCCGATGCCGAGCGCGGCCAGTTGCTCACTCATCGGCGGATAGACCTGCTGGTCGGAGCCTTCGACGACATCGCCGCGTTCCCGCGCGATCGCGGCCAGGCCGCCCATGAAGGTGCCGCAGATACCAAGCACGTGCAGTTTCATTGCAGCATCCGGATCAGGCTGATCGACAGGGCAGCTTCGGCAATCAGCAACATCAGCGACAGGAAGAAGGCCGCCAGCCAGGCGGTTTCAAGCGCGCTGCGGAGAATGCCGGCGCGCAAGGTCAGAAACCATACCAGCAGTGGCATCAGCGCCAGACCCATGCCGGCCTGGGCCGGCGACATTGCCCGCGGATCGGCCGGCAGCGGCCATACCGCGAGCAGGATCGGCAGAAACGCCAGGTTCACCGCGATTGCCACCATCTGCATCGCGATCGCGGTCTGCACGAAGCGCGCCGCCCGCGCGGAACTGGCCAGCAGCGCCCACAGCAACCCCATGCCGATCGCCGCGCGCAGCAGACTCCACCAGGGCTCTCCCGCCAGCGGTTGCATCAGCCGACTGCCGATCCAGTCCAGCGCGAATGCCACCATCAGCAGCGCGCCCAGCAAAAGTGGCGCGTGCGGCAGATCGGCCGGCCCGCAG
>JBGSKT010000164.1:0-2792 GCA_041741075.1 Lysobacterales bacterium | reverse complement strand
GCGTGGCCGCCATGCAACAATGGAAGACCTGACCGCGAGCCTCGTTCAGGGCAGTGCAATTGACAGCGAACCGGCCTTGCGAGAGCGTGGGTGCGAGAGCGTAGGTGTCCCGGGTTCGCGCGTGTGGGTGTCCCGGGTTCGTCACCGCATACCCCCACACCGCGACCGCGAACACCTCCGCCAATGCGTACAGCCGATCCTCCACCCATTGCCGACGGTGCTCGAACGACTGGCCGCTGTAGCGATCCTTGCCACACAGAAACGCGCGCCGCACGCACCGCGAAATGCAGTGATAGACTCCGGGCGACCCGGGCGGAACCAGTTGGTTGCGTGGATAGGTCATGGCCACAGCATCACCCCACCGACACCGCTCGTCACTCGGTAAACAGCGCGTTTTCCCCTGGGAAAAATCGGAATTGTGGGTGTCCAAGGCTTCCCCCAACACCATCTGCAGCCAGGCGGACTGCTCGTCGTCAACGCGCCTGATCGCCGTGGCGCGCTCTATCGGATTTCGAAGCTGCTGCTGCGGATCGGCTCCCCGGGAGCGTTTAATCGGATGTGGCAGCTGGGATTCCCTTCGCCGCATGTGCATTATTTCGACAGCGCATCGCTGATCGCGATCATCGGCCGCCACGGTTTCAAGGAAATCGACCGACACCGGCTCGCCAGCCTGTCGGCGTCGGGACTGTACGCACGGGTGCGCTATTCGCGCGACGTTCCGGTCTGGAAGGCAGTCGCGATCACCGTAGCCGTCACCGTAATGATTCCGTTGCTGCGGCTGCTGCCCTCGGACAGTACCGTCTGGCTGTCGCATTCGACGAGTACGCGACTCACACGCGCAGGCCGGTGCCGCGGTTGAGCAGGTGCAGGGAGACGGCGCCGAGCAGGACGGCGAACACGGCCATCAGGCCGATCGCGGTGCCGATCGGGACATCGCTGACCCCGAGCAGGCCATAACGGAAGGCGTTGACCATGTACAGGATCGGGTTGAACTGGCTGACCGTTTTCCAGAACGGTGGCAGCAGGTGTACCGAATAGAACACGCCGCCCAGGTAGGTGAGCGGGGTCAGCACGAAGGTCGGCACGATCGCGATGTCGTCGAATTTGCGCGCGAACATGGCATTGATGAAGCCGGCGAAAGCGAACACCAGCGAGGCCAGCAGCAGGGTCAGCAGGGTGAGCAGCGGATGCAGCAGGCGGAGATCGGTGAAGCCCATCGCCACCACCAGCACGATCGCGCCGACCAGAAAGCCGCGCAGCATGGCCCCGATCACGTAGCCGGCCAGGATCACCACGTTCGGAGTCGGCGCGACCAGCATCTCCTCGATGAAATGCTGGAACTTGGCGCCGAAGAAGCTCGACACGATATTGCCGTAGCTGTTCTGGATCACCGCCATCATGATCAGTCCGGGCACGATGAAATCGATATACGCCAAGCCATCCATGCTGCCGATGCGCGCGCCGATCATGCGCCCGAAGATCACGAAGTACAGGGTCATGGTGATTGCCGGCGGTACCAGGGTCTGGCCCCAGATGCGCAGCATGCGGCGCACCTCTCGGCGCACGATGGTTTTGAGCGCGACCCAGGCAACCGCGGTATTCATGGCGCCGCTCCGTTCTTCTCGACCAGGCTGATGAACAGCTCCTCCAGGCGGTTGGCTTTGTTGCGCAACGAACGCACGGTGATTCCGGCCTGCGACAGCGTGGCGAACAGGCCGTTCAGCGCGGTGCCCTTGGGCACTTCGACTTCGAGGGTGCAGCCGTCGGTCTGCTGCAGGCGCATGCCGACGACTTCCGGTAGCTGGTCGCAGTCCTCGGCCAGGTCGAGGACGAAGGTCTCGCGATCGAGCTTGGACAGCAGGGCGCGCATGCTGGTGTTTTCGATGATGCGGCCGCGATCGACGATGGCGATGTGCCGGCACAACTGCTCGGCCTCCTCCAGGTAATGCGTGGTCAGCACCACGGTGGTACCGGCGCGGTTGATGGTGCCGAGGTACTGCCACATCGCGCGGCGGATCTCGATATCGACACCGGCAGTGGGTTCATCCAGGATCAGCAGGCGCGGCTCGTGTACCATCGCCCGCGCGATCATCAGGCGCCGCTTCATGCCGCCGGACAGCGTCCGCGAAATGGTTCTGGCCTTGTCCCACAACGACAACTGGCGCAGCACCTGCTCGGCGCGGACCCGCGCAACGGCGCGCCCGATGCCATAGAAACCGGCCTGGTTGACGACGATTTCGAACGGCGTTTCGAACTGGTTGAAATTGATCTCCTGCGGGACCACACCGATGCAGGCCAGCGCCGCCTCGCGCTCCTTGACCAGATCGTGGCCAAACACGGCGATGCGGCCCGCGCTCGGCCGAACCAGGGTGCAGACCGCACCGATCAGGGTGGACTTGCCGGCCCCGTTCGGCCCGAGCAGGGCATAGAAATCACCAGTCGCGACCGTGAGCGACACCCCCTGCAGGGCGCGCACGCCGTTGTCGTAGGTTTTCTCCAGATCGGATATTTCGAGTGCCGCGGGAATCATGGACTGGGCTTGGCCAAAAGGGTGCGGAGCGAACGCGCCAGTATAGCGGGGCCGGACCATTCACCCCGCCGCGCTCGCCGACGCAGTGGGCGGGCAGATCGAGCACCAGGCATCGGTCAAACGATCACCTGATTAGCCTCAAACCTCAGCTATCCATACCCGTTCGCCCTGAGCGTAGCGCCGTAGGCGCGAAGTCGAAGGGTCCCGAGAGGTGCTTCGACTTCGCCCGCTGCGCGAGCTACGCTCAGCACGAACGGCCCTT
>JBGSKT010000163.1:0-3371 GCA_041741075.1 Lysobacterales bacterium | reverse complement strand
ATGGACGAGCAGCGGCCGTCGTCGGCAATGATCGCCGCCGTCGAGCTCCCGGCCGCCAACCCGACCAATGGCGGACCTGAGCGCGATCGGCCTGCCGGAATGAAACCTCCCCTGACGCGCTCGTTGCCAGCGACGCCCAGGACCGCGGTGCCGACCATCACCGGCAGTTCGAATCACTTCCTGGTGCGTGGCCGACCGATCCGGTTGGTGCTTGTCGGCGAGCACTTTTCCGGTGTCACCGCAGCCCGGGTCCTGCTTGGGTTGAAGACCGATTCGCGCTTTCAGATCAGCGACATCGAAATCAGCGACGATGGCAACCTGTCGCTCAGGATCGAGGCCGCGCGCAATATTCCCCTGGGCCGCTACGGGTTGGTACTCGATTCGGCCAGCGGTGGAAGCGCGCCCTTTCTATTGGAGATCAGTCTATGAAAGCTGCCGCCATTCCGCTGTTGCTGGCGCTGATCGCGGGTGCTCTGCCATGGGCGGAAAGCGCCGCCGAGGATGCCAAAACCGGGGTGGATGGGCGCAGCGCAGCCGCCGATTCGGCCCGCGCCACTGCCGACAGCCGGGCAGTCGAACAGCGCCTCGACCGCCTCGAAACGAACTGGGCCCGGCTCGAATCCGAACTGGCCGAGTTGCGCGTGGCCTTGCAGTCCCTGGGTGCCGGGCAAGCGACCAGCGCGGCAACGCCGGGCGGGTCGGCGGCCATTAGCGAAAACGTCGATCAGCGACTTTCGGCAGTGGAGACCTACGCACAATCGCTGCGTGGCGAGCTGGAACAAGTCAAGACCACGGTGACCGCCCAGGATCAAGCACTGAGCGCCAACAGCGATGCGCAGTCGCGCGCGCTGTCGCTGACCAGCTACGGTAATTTCATTGTCAGCGACCGCTCCAATGCCGACACCGTGTTCGACGCCGAATCGTTCGAGATCGTGCTCAGCGGACAACCGCACGACCGCATCGGTTTCTTCAGCGAACTGGAGTTCGAACGCGCCGCCACCGTTGGTGGCGACCGCGGCGGCGAAGTGCTGCTCGAACAGGCCTATGTCGATTTCTCCTTAAGTGACCAGCTGGCACTGCGTTCGGGCGTGCTGCTGATGCCATTCGGCAATGTCGCCGCCGATCACTACGCACCGCTGCGCGACACCATTTCCAAGTCGCTGTCATCGTATGCGATCGTGCCCTCGGATTGGACCGACAATGGCTTTGGTCTGGTCGGTGACGCCAGTCTGAGCGACAACTGGCACCTCAATTACGAGACCTACCTGGTCAGCGGGCTGGCCGCCGATATCGACGCGCTGGGCTTGCGCCGCGCGCGTCAGGGTTTTGGCGTGGACAACAATGCCGACAAGTCATTTATCGCCCATCTGGGTCTGAGCCGCGACACCCTGGTGCTTGGCCTTGCGGGCTACCACGGCGCTTACGACGACGCGGGCAATCTGGCACTGGACGGATTGGGACTGGATTTCACATGGAACCCGACGCCATTCAAATTGACCGGCGAACTACTGCGCATGCAGGCCGATCGCAACGCCGCCAGCGACGCGATCCTGTGGGGCGGCTACGTGCGCGGCAATTATGACGTCTCGACCTGGTTACCCGGTTTCTTTGCCGGCGACAGCTTCCCGAACGCCCGGCTGAGCCTGATCTACCAGTACGACTACACCAACATCGACGACATCAATTCGACCAGCAACACCAGCCGCAGCGAATGGCAGCATACCCTGGGCTTCAAATACGAACCGCTGCGCAGCTGGATTTTCAAGCTCAATTACGAAGTGTCCCGCGCCGGCCGCCTGCCGATCCGCAACGGCGATGGCCACGCGATTCTGATGGCGATCGGCTACGTGTTCTGATGGCGCTCCAGGGACACCACCGGGAACGGGACAGCAAAGCAGCGTCGTCCCGGCGGCTTTCAAAAGCGTAGCCGGTCAAGCCGGAACCCAGTGTTGGCGCTTTCCGCGGCCTTGAAACTGGGCCCCGGTGTTCGTCGGGGTGACGGCTTTCGGTCCTCGGCCCGCTGATCCGCACTCAGCGCCGCGCCCGGAGCCACTGGTTGATCGCCGGCGGCACCTCGCGCTGCGCTCGCCCGGATACATAGATTCCGATGTGGCCGCCCTTGAAGCAGAGTTCGCTGTAGTCGCGACTACCCACGATGCGCTTGAGTGCGCGCGAGGCATCCGGCGGCACCAGGTGATCCTGCTCGGCATAGATGTTCAATATCGGCATGTCGATCCGGCGCGGATCGATCGCCCGGCCGCCGATCGACAGCCCGCCATTAACCAGCTTGTTGCCCTGGTAAAAGTCCTTGATGAACTCGCGGAAAGCGGTGCCGGCCTGGTCCGGTGAATCGAATATCCATTGCTCCATGCGCAGGAAGTTCTCCAGTTCCGCCGAGTCATCGAGAATGTCGGTGAGACCAACGTACTTCTGCTGCAGCAGGCGATAGGGTTTGAGCGTCAGGTAGCACCAGTTCATCAGGTCTGCCGGCACATTGCCCAGGGTGTCGACCATGCAATCGACGTCGATCTCGCGGGTCCAGTTCGACAGCATGTTGTCCGGGGTGTGGAAATCGATCGGCGTGACCATGGTGATCAGATTGCGCACCGATTCCGGAAACAGACTGGCGTAGCAGACGCTGAACGCGCCGCCCTGACAAACGCCGATGACATTCACCGCCGACAGTTGGTGGCGACGTTGCAACTCGCGTATGCAGTTGCGGATATAGCCGGCGATGTAGTCTTCCAGTGTGAGACAACAATCGCTGGCATCCGGATAGCCCCAGTCGATCAGATAGACCTCGTGTCCGGCCGCCAGCAATTGCCGGACGATCGAACGATCCTTCTGCAGGTCAACCATATACGGTCTATTGACCAGCGCGTAGACGATCAGCAGCGGCACCTTTTCGGTTGCCGGCTGATCACCGACGAAACGGTACAGGGTGAGCTTGTCCTCGCGGTAAACCGCTTCGCGGGTGGTTACGCCGACCGTCACCTCGGGCAGTTCGGAAAGGTTCCTGCTGCCACGCAGCAGCTTCTCGCTGAACCGGCGAAGTTCCTCGCCAACCCGATCCGGGCGCAGCTGGATGGGACCGATCATTGTCGTGACTCCTCGCCGTTAGACCCGCTGTGCTGCAAGGCTTGATTGCCTGGGAGCTTGTGAACATATCCCCTGGGCCGGGGCAGACCGGATTGGTTACCGGCATCACCGGCGACCGCGTTCATGGCCCGGATTGGCATGTGCTCGGCCCGCTCAGGCGAATCGATTCAGGGTGCGCCGCGAACTCGCCGCCTTCGCCGCCTTCGCCGCCTTCGCTGGCTTCGCTGGCTTCGCTGGCTGCATCGCGGCCCGCGCTTTGGGCTTCGGTGATG
>JBGSKT010000162.1:0-2940 GCA_041741075.1 Lysobacterales bacterium | reverse complement strand
GGCTTGTGTGCACGGACCGCGCTGACGGCGGCCGGCGCCGGCGCTGGCGCGGCCTTGGGCGCGGCGGCACGCGACTTGCCTGCTGCGGGTTTCGGTGCCTTGGCCACAGACTTGCCCACAATCGGCTTGTTGGCCAGGCGGTGCGCGGGCTTCTCGGTCGCTAGCGGCTTGGCTTTTGGCTTGGCAGCAGCGGGCTTCGACTTGGGCTTGGCGGCTACCGGCCTGGCTTTAGGCTTGGCAACAGCGGGCTTCGACTTGGGCTTGGCGGCGACCGGCCTGGCATTGGGCTTGGCAGCAGCGGGCTTCGACTTGGGCTTGGGCTTGGGCTTGGCGGCGACCGGCCTGGCCTTAGGCTTGGCGGCAGCGGGCTTCGACTTGGGTTTGGCCGTTTCGGTCTTGCCTTTCCCGGAACCGAGCACGGCCCGCATCAATTTACCGACGACGCTGGTCTTGCCGGCGCTGGGTTTCGCCGATGTCCTGGCCACCGGCTTGCCTGCGGGCTTGCCCTTGCTGGCGGGTTTGCTGGGCTTCGCTTTGGGAGCGGGCTTGTGTGCGGACTTGGCCATGAATTCAACCTCAAAATGGAATACCACTGGATCCGATCGCCAGCCAGCGGCAGCGCCACCGGGCTGGCAATCAACAAAGGGCGCGTGTTATAGCTTATGGCCGCCCACTCGGCAACCGCCGTGTGGGCCGACACCGCACTTAACCGGGCCAAAAAGTCAGCGCTGGCCGGGCCAAACCGGCGACGCCGCCCATGCCGCGACCTTTCCGATTGCGTCCCTGGCAGCGGTTCGCTACGGGAATCAGCCGTTCACGACGCGACTCCGATATCTTTGGCACCGACAGCGTTTGCATACCTTCACCGAATCGAAACTCCGCAGCCCATGCAGTCCCTGCTCATCCATCTGATCGCGTTCTACCAACGCTGGCTCAGCCCCCTGCTCGGCCGTCGCTGCCGTTTTCATCCGAGCTGTTCGCACTACAGTAGCACCGCCATCGAACGATTCGGCTGGTTCCGCGGCAGTTTGCTCGGGGCTGCCCGAATCGCGCGCTGCCAACCGTTTTGTAGCGGCGGATTCGACGCCGTGCCGGATCGCTTTCCACGCGCTTTCTGGCGGCGCAATACCACGCCGCCTGCTCCTTTTCCCCCTGTCGAGCCCCAGCCCAGGACGCCGTCGGCGCCAGACCAGAGACCATCGCCATGAACAGAAACTGGTTGATCAGAAATGCCTTGATGGTCAACGAAGGCGTTCGTTTCACTGGCGACTTGCGCATCCGCGCCGGGCGGATCGACGTGCTCGGGGCCGGACTTTCGGCGCGCAGCGATGAACAAGTGGTCGCGGCCGACGGCCTGTGGCTGCTGCCGGGCATGATCGACGACCAGGTGCACTTCCGCGAACCTGGACTGACCCACAAGGGCGACATCGGCAGCGAATCGCACGCCGCCGTAGCCGGTGGCATCACCAGTTTCATGGACATGCCGAACACCAAACCGCCGGCGTTGAGCATCGAGGCGTTGGAGACCAAGTACGCGATCGCCGAAAAGTCGGCCTTGGCCAACTACGGCTTCTATCTGGGTGCCAGCAACGACAATCTCGACGAAATCAGGAAGCTCGATGCGCGACGTTCACCCGGCATCAAGATTTTCATGGGCGCGTCAACCGGCAACATGCTGGTCGATAACCCCGACACCCTGGACGCGATTTTCCGCGATGCCCGGAGCGTGCTGATCACCCATTGCGAAGACACCCCGACGATCACCGCCAACCAGGCCGCATTCGACGCGCGGCTCGGCGCCGCCCAGACCGCCGTGCACCACCCGCTGATCCGCAGCCGCGAAGCCTGCATCAAATCGACCCGGCTGGCCCTGGAGCTGGCGCGTCGTCACGACAGTCGTCTGCACGTACTGCACCTGTCCACCGCCGAGGAGGCCGCCCTGTTCTTGCCCGGACCGGTCGCCGGCAAACGCATCACCGCCGAGACCTGCGTGCATTTCCTGCACTTCGACGCGGACGACTACCCACGGCTCGGCAATTTCATCAAGTGCAACCCGGCGATCAAATCGGCGGGCGACCGTCTGGCCCTGATCGCGGCGCTGGCCGAGGGCCGCATCGACATTCTGGCCACCGACCACGCGCCGCACACACTGGAAGAAAAGCAACGCCCCTACCTGGAGGCACCGGCCGGATTGCCGCTGGTTCAGTTTGCCCTGCAATGCGCCCTGCAGCGGGTTTTCGCCGGCCAGCTGAGCCTGGAGTGCGTGGTCGAACGTTTTGCCCACGCACCGGCAGAACTTTTCGGGGTGCGCGAGCGCGGGTTTCTGCGCGAGGGCTACTGGGCCGATCTGGTCCTGGTCGACCCTAACCGGCCGCAATCCGTGCGACGTGATCAGGTGCTGTCGCGCTGCGGCTGGTCGCCGTTCGAAGGCGAGACCTTCACCGCCAGCATCCACGCCACCTTCGTCAATGGCCACCGCGCCTGGCATGACGGCCAGTTTGCGGCCGCCGAAAGCGGCATGCGGCTCGCCTTCGGCGGCCGCGACTGAGCAGCGGAACATGGCCGCTCCCAGATCTTCCGTTGCGCACCCTCAGCGCCGCCCAGCCCGCGCCCTGCTGTGCTTCCTGTGCCTGCTCGGCGACGTTGCCGCTGCCGCTGTCAGCGAGCACCGACTGAGCCTGCCGGAATCGATCCCCCAGGGTGGCCTGGTGATCGGCCGCGCCGCACCCGGTACCGTGCTCGAATATGCCGGACACCGGCTGCGCGTAGCCGCAGACGGCAGTTTCGTGTTCGGCATCGGCCGCAACGACACCGCACCGGCCGCCCTGACAGCGCGCTTTGCCGACGGCACGGTGGCCCGGCCGGGCATCAACATCGTTCGTCGCCAGTGGGCCATCGAGCGGGTCGACGGCGTGCCCGAGGCCACGGTCAACCCGCCGC
>JBGSKT010000161.1:0-7148 GCA_041741075.1 Lysobacterales bacterium | reverse complement strand
CGGGCTGGCGGCGACGCCGACCGCCCGCAATCTGGTCCGCGTGTACTTTCTGCAGGAGGCGCTGAAAAGCCTGGGCAACGCGGTAGCGCATGGCATCGGCCACGTGCATGTGGTCGGCGCCGGCGTGATGGGCGGCGACATCGCCGCCTGGTGTGCGCTGCAGGGTTTCACAGTCAGCCTGCAAGACCGCGAAATGCAGTACATCCAGCCGGCGCTGGATCGCGCCCGCGAACTGTTCACCAAAAAACTCAAGACCGAGGACCGCATTGCGCCGGCGCTGGCCCGACTGCGGCCCGACGTTGAAGGCGCGGGCGTAGCCGAAGCCGACCTGATCATCGAGGCCATCTACGAGAACCGCGAGGCCAAGATGGCCTTGTATGCCAGCCTGGAGCCACGGATGAAGGCGAGCGCCCTGCTCGCCACCAACACCTCCAGCATTCCCCTGCCGGAACTGGCCGCCGGACTGGCCCACCCCGAGCGCTTCGTCGGCATCCACTATTTCAACCCGGTGGCGATGATGATGCTGGTTGAGGTCGTGCGCTTCGACCAGCAAAGTGCCGAGACCAGCGCCCGCGCCGCCGCATTCGTGCGTGCGATCGACAAGCTGCCGGTACCGGTGTCGAGTTCGCCCGGATTCCTGGTCAACCGCATCCTGGTGCCCTATCTGATCGAAGCCGCGACCATCTACAGCGAAGGCGTGCCGGGCCCGGTGCTGGATCGCATTGCCAAGGACTTTGGCATGCCGATGGGGCCGATCGAGCTGTCCGACGTGGTCGGTCTGGATGTTGCCGCGTCGGTCGGCAAGGTGGTCGGCCCAGTGGTCGGCATGAGCGTACCGGCGCAATTGAGCGAGCTGCTCGCCGCTGGCAAGCGCGGCAAGAAGGACGGTCAGGGCCTGTATGAGTGGAAAGACGGCCGCGCGGTCAAACCGGCGGTCGATCCCAGCTACCGGGCGCCCGACGATGTCCTGGACCGCATGATCCTGCCATTCCTGAACGAGGCGGTTGCCTGTCTGCACGAAGGCGTCGTCGCGAGCGAGGAACTGCTCGACGCCGGTGTGATTTTCGCCACCGGCTTCGCCCCCTTTCGCGGCGGCCCGATCCAATACCTCCGCGACACCGGGGGAGCCGTGCTCAAGGCACGACTGGAGGCATTGGCCGCGAAGTACGGCCCGCGCTTTGCACCCAAACCGGGGTGGGAACGGTTCCTCTGAAACCAGGATGTTCGGTGTTCGGTGGCTCGCAGCATCGAATCATCGGACAAAAAAAATCCCGCATTGCTGCGGGATTTTTTGTGGCTGCGGCTGGCTGCTGATCCGGCGCGACCACTGCCTGCGGTCGCGACCAACCAGAACCAGCAGCGCGGGGCGGGATCAGAAATCCATGCCGCCCATGCCGCCCATACCGCCACCGCCGTGGTCATGACCACCGCCGCCGGCCGCTTCCTTCTTCGGCGCTTCGGCGATCATCGCCTCGGTGGTGATCATCAGCCCGGCAATCGACGCGGCGTTCTGCAGCGCGGTGCGGGTGACTTTGGTCGGATCCAGGATGCCCATGGCGACCATGTCGCCGTATTCACCGGTGGCGGCGTTATAGCCATAGTTGCCCTTGCCTTCGGCGACCTTGTTCAACACCACGCTCGGCTCTTCGCCGCAGTTGGCGACGATCTCGCGCAGCGGCGCTTCCATCGCGCGGCGGGCAATCACGATGCCGTGGTTCTGGTCCTCGTTGGCACCCTTCAGTGCCTTCAGGCCCTCCAGGGCACGGATCAGGGCAACACCGCCGCCCGGGACCACGCCTTCCTCGACCGCCGCACGGGTGGCGTGCAGGGCGTCTTCGACGCGGGCCTTCTTTTCCTTCATCTCGACTTCGGTGGCGGCACCGACCTTGATCACCGCAACCCCGCCAGCGAGCTTGGCCACGCGCTCTTGCAACTTCTCGCGGTCATAGTCGCTGCTGGTTTCTTCGAGCTGCGACTTAATCTGCTTGATGCGGGACGCGATTGCCTGCTTGTCGCCGGCGCCGTCGATGATGGTGGTGTTTTCCTTGCTGATCTGTATTTTCTTGGCCTGGCCAAGATCCTTGATCGTGGCCTTTTCCAGCGACAGGCCGACTTCCTCGGAGATTACCGTTCCGCCGGTCAGCACCGCCATGTCTTCCAGCATTGCCTTGCGGCGATCGCCAAAACCCGGGGCCTTGACCGCGCATACCTTGACGATGCCACGGATGTTGTTGACCACCAGGGTGGCCAGCGCTTCGCCTTCAACTTCCTCGGCGACGATCAGCAGCGGCTTGCCGGCCTTGGCCACGCCTTCCAGCACCGGCAGCAGGTCACGCACGTTGGATATCTTCTTGTCGTACAACAGCACGTAGGGCGCTTCCAGCTCGGCGCTCATCGACTGCTGGTTGTTGATGAAGTACGGCGACAGGTAGCCGCGATCGAACTGCATGCCCTCGACCACGTCCAGTTCGTTCTCCAGACCCGAGCCCTCTTCGACGGTGATCACGCCTTCTTTGCCGACCTTGTCCATCGCCTTGGCGATCAGGTCGCCGATGTTGGCGTCGGAGTTGGCCGAAATCGCGCCGACCTGGGCGATTTCCTTGCCGGTCGAGCACGGCTTCGACTGCTTCTTCAGCTCGGCGACGGCGGCGGTGACCGCCATATCCAGGCCACGCTTCAGGTCCATCGGGTTCATGCCGGCGGCGACCGCCTTCATGCCGTCACGGATGATCGCCTGGGCCAGAACGGTGGCGGTGGTGGTGCCGTCGCCGGCGACATCGGAGGTCTTGGCGGCGACTTCCTTGACCATCTGCGCGCCCATGTTCTGGAACTTGTCGGCGAGCTCGATTTCCTTGGCGACCGAGACACCATCCTTGGTGATGGTCGGCGAACCGAAGCTCTTGTCGAGCACGACGTTGCGGCCTTTCGGGCCGAGGGTCGCCTTGACTGCGTTGGCGAGGATATTGACGCCGGCCAGCATGCGGCTGCGGGCGTCATCGGAAAAACGAATCTCTTTGGCTGCCATGATTGCAAAACCTCTGAATGGGGAAACGAAACGGGGAACGGGGAGCGGAACATTCGTGACGGAGCGCAAGCCTTGGCTGCGCTACCCGACCGGCAATGCTCAGTTGAGAGTGGCGAGTACGTCGTCTTCGCGGACCACCAGATATTCGGTGCCATCGATCTTGACCTCGGTGCCGGCGTACTTGCCGAACAGCACCTTGTCGCCGACCTTCACCTTCAGCGCACGCACGCTGCCATTGTCGAGCGGCTTGCCCTCACCGACGGCGACGACCTCGCCCTTGATCGGCTTTTCGGTTGCCGAGTCAGGAATCACGATACCGCCTGCGGACAGACGCTCTTCTTCCATGCGCTTGATGACCACGCGATCGTGCAACGGTTGAATCTTCATGTGCGACCCTCTTTGCGGTTGAGTGAAATGCCAGGCACCACAAGTGCCTGATCTGAAAAAACTTTCCAAAATTTGTTAGCGCTCGCCTTGGTTGAGTGCCAAGTGTAGCGACGAACCGGTCCGCAGGGAAGCGCCTGTTCAGAGGACGGAAGTGGGTATGGAGTGAGCCTTGGTGAGCTTTGGCGGCAACCGGGGCGTGCAACGGAGAACTGGAAAAGGGTCGGGGTCGGGCAGGCGCAAGCCTTCCCGACCCCGATCCGTGTGCCAAACACTACACCCAACACCGCTCGCCTCAGTCGATAGGTATTCCCAGATCGGCAGCAGTTTCGAGCAGTTCGATCAGGGCCGCGGCCTCGGGGTTCTGGGGTGGTAGTGGCGGTAGCGGGCAGTCGGCAAGCACATCGTTGTTGTAGCGCACGGTGCCGGTCTCGGCCACGCGCAGTCCGGGAAAAGTCGTCACCGGGGTGGCATCGACATCCTGCCCGTTGGTATTGCCGTTGGTGGAGTCGTAGAACACCGGCGCGAGTACGTGCCCGAACGGCTGGCCGCGGCGGCGCTGGATCGGGCTCTTGCACCAGATCGCGGCGCCCGCGGTCGGGTTGTCGGGGCAGGTTTGTGGGGTGTCGAGCAGGGCCGCCGGGATCGTTTCGAGGTTGGCCTGATGGATGGCGCCGCGGGTGAACCAGCTGCGCTGCGGGGCGCTGATCGCGTCGATCATATTCGGGGTGACGCGGATGCTGAACTGCTGGGTCGGTGTGGCCGGGATCGCAAACAGCAGCGCGAGCCGCACCACGCCGGGTTCCGGCACCGGAATGCCCAGGATCGGCGCCCCGGCGACCGGTCCGCCGGACCAGGCGAAGCGGCTGGGTGCCCCGGTGCAGACATCCAGGAACACCGCGTTCTGCCACGGAAACAGGCCTCCCTGGGGAACCCACTGCAGCGATCCGGGGTCGGCATCCCAGTAGAAATCGGTGTTGTTCCAGATACCGACGAAGGCCGGTTCGCGCAGGTCGTAGCTGCCGACCGCGATACCGTCGGGCTCTTCGCCCAGGGCGCCGCGATAGACGACTTGAATGAACAGGTCGGTGGCATTGACCGGGATCGGGTCCGCGCTGAAGTCGAAGACCTTCTCGACCGGCAGCGCCGGCCCGGCCGTGCCCTCGCCACCGGGCAGGTCGGCGACACTGGCGACGGTCAAGGGCGCCGAGGTCGCGATCTCCTGAAAATCGGTGCGCGGGGTGGTACCCGGCGGGCAGTCCGGTTCAGTGACGACGCCGGTACTCGACGGCGGCGCGAACGCGCTTTGGCGCTCGCCGCTCAGGTCCGGTTGATAGCAGGTGTTGCGGTGATAGCGCGCGACCGCGACCAGCACCCCGCTCGGCGAGGTTTGCGGCAGGGCCGGGGCGGCCGGGCCGGATTCGACGATCGCTTCGCTGACATTCCTTACCGCGAGCCTAACCTTCTCGAAGCCGAAGATGCGGCCATCGGGCCGACGCGGGTAACCTTCCAAGTCCATCGTGTGCGGCTCGCCCTGATTCAACAAAGCGAACGCCTTCTGCGCGGTCGGCGTCACTTCCAACCGGCCGCGAAAGAAGTAGTCGATCAGCCCGGTGCTATAGGCCACCGCCCGCGGCAGCATCGCGTCGGCCTGGGCGGTGAAGACCTCGTTCGAGAGCACAAAGCGGCTGTCCTGTGTGATCGGCGTCGGGGTCGCGATCAGATCGGCGGCGCGGAACATCTGGCTGCGAGTCAAGATCGGCATCCGGCCATCGGCCCCGAACAGCCCGCTCTGGGCATTCCAGTTCGGCGCCAACACGTCCGGCATCTGGGCAAACAACAGGTTCTGCTTGAGCACCACGGCGCCGTTCTGAAACAAGGACATGGCGATCTGGCCTTCTTGGTAGAAAGCCGCACTCCCAGAGGGGCGAGGGGGATCGAGAAATGTGTTCACGCGATCGTCCGGCTTGTTGGCCGCGATATTCATCGGCAAGGTAGAAGCCGTAAAGAAACCCCGATTGGCCAGATCGGCCATGCCTCGCCGTGCTCCAACGGCAGCATCGGTCCCTTGAGTGGTGAAGTACTCGACCACCTGGCTGAACCGGGGTACGGGATAGGGTACGTTGCCGGCCAGCCGCAGCATCGGCAGATCGGCGCGCGGCAGCAGGCTGCCATCGAAGCGGCGGATCGCATTGGTGAACTGGGAGGGCACCGCCTCCCGGAACAATCGCGCCTCGGTATAGGCCTCGTAGGCGCCGTCGGTCGGAGAATCACCAGTGAACACGGTGGTCCACGGTGGCCCATGGCTGTCGTTTCTCGCATGCTGGGGCTGGGCCATGTCCTGGACCAAATGAATCACCTGGCCGATCGCCTTCAGCGTGGTCGCGAAGCGCAGTTGCCGATAGCCCGATTCGATCCGCTGGTTAAAGCCGTGGATGGACGGATCGTCCGGATTGAGGTTGAACGTCAGCGCCCACCAGTACTGGTCGCGGGCATCCTGCCAACTGAAATGATTCTCGCGGCTGGTATCCAAGCTGCCCGGCCCGTTTAGCACATCGGTCCGCCCGGCGGCCCAGTCGATCGCTGGGCGGCAGCCGAAAGTGGGGCAGGTAAAAGTTTGCTCGTCCAGACCACGCCGATTGATCGGGTCGTAGAAATGCCGCCCGGCCCGGAACACCACGTTCCAGGGGTCCTGATCGCGGTCCCCGATCTCAAACGGGCCGACGGCGTTGTCGTCCTCGCGCACCGCCCCGCGCATTACCCAGGCCACCAGGCGCTGGTCGAACTGGGTCGGATCGTCCTTGCCGGGCACCAGACCCACATTGGCCAAACGCTCGAAAATATTACCTTCCTCGGCCTGAATGCGTCGCACAAAGATATTTGACGCATCCTCGCTGGCGATGCTGATGGCCGGCCGCGGAGCATTGTCGAAATAGCCCCTCACCGGGTTCGGGAGTGGCGGCACCCGAGCCTCGAACGGCTTGATCGCATCCAGCCGCTCGAAGCCCATCACAGGAACGATGGATTTGGCATGGGTGGGCGACAACACCGAGCCATCGACCGCCCGCTTGCTGACATAGGCATGGGTGCCGATTTCATAGGCGAGGGTGGGGGCCGAGCACAACAAAATCGATAGAAGCATCAGTGCGCGCATGGTCATTTCTCCTCTCCTTCGATTCTCAGCAATTCGGTGTAGAACGAACAGAATTCGGCTCGGGTGGCGGCGTCGATCGCCTCAGCACACACGCCTCCTGTGCTGCATGGGTGCAGGTAGAGCGCGTTGAATTTGGCGTTAAGCGCTGGCGGCATCGGGGATCGGTTAAAGACCCCCTTCGGATCATGCATTCCCTTGAGTGCCGCGTAGCGCACAAATTCCCGAATGAACCAATCCGTCAACGTCCAGGTTCGTTGTTCAACACAGGCTTCTCGATAGGCCACTTTGAACGGATCCTCCTCCCCACGCAGCAGGCCGCCCCAGTGTTGGGGCAGAAACTTGTGTCGGCATGTCGTGCCGATAGAGGAGTCAGCCAACGGTTTCCCGACTTCGTAGTATCGAATACGGATATCGCCGTGCAACCACAGCGGAAAAATCCGTACGCGCCCGTTCTGGACCCGACCCGGTGGAATGGGATTGAGGCCGCGAACCAGGGTGCCCAGAAAAAGTGTGGGTAGGGGAGCGAACCGGAAGGCAAAATCGCCCTCGGCATCGGTCAAATGCGCCTGAAAGCCGGGGCAGTCG
>JBGSKT010000160.1:0-5282 GCA_041741075.1 Lysobacterales bacterium | reverse complement strand
CGCTGGCCCACAGCCGCGCCGGCAGTTCCGGCCGGGTGCGCAACTGCTGCAGGGCCGCGCGGGTGGTGGCGATCACCGAAGGACTGCCCGACGCGGTAAAAATAAATGGCCGACTGGCATAGCGCACCAGCGGCAGGATCGCCTGCGAACTGACGCAATAACCGCCGGTGGCGCCCAGACTCTTGCTGAAGGTGCCAACGATGAAATCGACTTCGGTCTCCACCCCTTCGGCCTCGGCCACACCACGACCATGGGCGCCGAACACGCCCAGCGAATGCGCCTCGTCGACCATCAGATAGGCGCCATACTTGCGCTTGACCGCGACGATCTCCCGGAGCGGCGCCACGTCGCCGAGCACGCTGTACAGGCCCTCGACCACGATCAGGGCGCGTTTGGCCTGGTCGCCGAGCCGGCGCAGGCGGGCGTCGAGGCTGTCCGGATCGTTATGGCGGAAGCGAAAGATCTGCGCCCCGCTCATGCGGCAACCGTCGTACAGGCTGGCGTGCGCGTCGGCATCGAGCAGCACCGCATCGCCGGGACCAAGCAGCGCGGCAAGCATGCCCAGGTTCGCCGCATAGCCGGTCGAGAACACCATCCCGTAGGGCAGCCCGTAAAACTCGGCCAGTTCGCGCTCCAGCTCCCGGTGCGGCGCAAAACTGCCGTTGGCCATGCGCGAGCCGGTGGTGCCGGTGCCGAACTCGGCCAGTGCCTGTTGACCGGCCTTGATACAGGCTGGATCGAAGGTCAGGCCGAGATAATTGTTGGTGCCGGCAAGGATCGTGCGGCGGCCCTCGATCAGGCCCTCGGTCGGCGAAAATATCTGTTCGGTGACCAGGCCGGTCGGATCCCGCCCGGCCGCCGCGATTTCGGCGCGGACTGCGGCAATCGGGGCAAATTTGTCGAGCAGTGTCGGCGTGTTCATGCCGCCGCCCCCCTGGCTTTGGCCACCACGGCGGCCAGATCACGCACCGAACGCACACCCGACAGTGCATCCAGATCAATGGCGATATCGAAGTGCTCCTCGACCTCCATCACGAACTCCATCACCTGCACCGACTCCAGCCCGAGGCCGGAGACAAAATCACTGGTCATGTTGAGCTCGGTGTCACGACCAACATGCTGGTTGAGCAATCCAAGCAGGGTGTTTTCGATATCCGACATGTTGGGTTTCCATTTACTGGTGGTTTCAGTGCCGGCCGGCATCATCGAACAGCCGCGCCGCACCAGTGGCGAGGTCGATCTCCGGCGACCAGCCGCTGGCCCGGTGATATTCGCTGTTGTCGCCCAGCCAGTCGGGCTGGCGCAATTCGCGCACCTTGCCCGGGGTCAACATTGGCGCATAGCCAAATGCCAAGGATAGCAGCTGATTGATCCGCGCGGCGGAACGCAACAGCACGGCCGGCACCGGCAACAGCCAGGGCTCACGCCCGGCCACGGCGCGTCCGATCGCTTTCCAGTCATACCCTCCCGGGGTACCGTCGTCGATCGCGTACAGCTGGTGCCGGCACTGCCCGGAGGCGGCCAGCCAGGCCAGCACCGCTGCGGCCAGATCCTCGACATGCAACAGCGACAGGCGCTGGTCGCGCGGGCCCGGCATGGGCGCCAGACCTCGCCGGATCCAGTAAAGGACCGGGCGCATTTCACGATCCCCCGGCCCGTACAGGGCGGGCGGGCGCAGGACCGTCCACGGCAGCGCGGGAAATCCAGCCAGCGCCTGCTCGCCCTCGAATTTGGTCAGTGCATAGTCGGAGACTTGCGGACGACTCGCCGCAAGCGAGGAAATCAGCAGAAATGGCGGCGGCCGTTCCTGCGCCGCCGCTACCGCCGCCAGTTGCGCGACACCGGCGACATTGGCGGCGCGAAAATCATCGGCGCGGGCGCCACGCACGCTGCCCGCGCAATAAACCACCGCATCGACATCGGCCAGCGCGGCCTGCAGGCCTTCATGATCGGACAATTCCACCACAATCCGCTGGCAACCCTCGGCCAGACCTGCGCGTGCCGCCGAACTTGGCCGGATCAGCGCACGTACTTGATGGCCTTCAGCGAGCAGGCAACGCTGCAGATGCTGCCCGACGAATCCGGTCGCCCCGGTCAGGGCGATGCGCGCCCCTGCCGGCCGACGCGGCGCCGGCTCAGACATTCGTTGCGACGGCGGTCCTGCTGGCCAATGGCTGCGGGCTTTGCTGCCAGCACTGTCGGGCGATGAAGTCGCGCTTGGTCTGCGACCGCGACAGCTTGCCGGAGGAAGTACGCGGCAGGGTGCCACCCGGGACCAGATCGACGTGGCAGTTGATACCGAAATGGATCTGGATGGCCGCCTTGATCTCGGCAATCATGCCGGCCTGACGCACCGGGTCGGACTCTTTCGATTCGGTCACCAACACCGCCATATCCTCGCCACCCGGACCGGGGGCGGCAAACGCCGAGACATGGCTGTAGCGAACGCCCTCGACCTTCTCCGCCACATGCTCCAGGTCCTGCGGCCAGATGTTGCGACCCTTGATAATGATCACGTCCTTGTGGCGGGCGGTGATCACCAGGCGCGAACCCATGCGGTAACCGATGTCACCGGTATTCAGCCAGCCATCGGCGGACAGCACTTCGCGGGTCGATTCCGGATCCTCGAAATAGCCGGTCATCACGCTCGGGCCCTTGACCCAGACGTGGCCGTAATAGCGCTCGGGCAGCTCGCTGCCGCGATCGTCGCGGATCGACATCGAGTAGCTCGGCAGCAGCTCGCCGCAATCGACAAAAATCAGGGTGTCCTCGCGGCCCCGCTGGTCGAGTGCGACCGCCTTGGCGATACCGGCGCTGGACATCGATTCCTTGTCCACTACATCCAGTTCCAGCCCCGAGTTGACCGGGGCGAAAGTCACTGCCAGGGTGCATTCGGCCATGCCGTAGCAGGCGACGAAAGCCTTGGCATCGAAGCCATTCGGTTTGAGCAATTCGGCAAACTTTTCCAGCGGTTCCGGATGGATGCGTTCGGCGCCGACACAGGCCACCCGCCAGCTGCTGAGGTCGAAACGATCGCAATCCGACCAGCGCAGGCGCTTGGCGCACAGGGCATAGCCGAACGGCGGACTGGAAGATATGGTGCCGCGGTTCTCGGAAATCAGTTTCAGCCACAGGCGCGGGCGCATGGCGAAACTGCGCGGGCTTAGATAGTCGGTCGACAACTGGGTGACCAGCGGTACCAGCAGGCAGCCGACCAGGCCCATGTCGTGGTACAGCGGCAGCCAGGACACGACCCGATCATTGACCGTGATCTGGATGCCCTTGATCGCGATTTCGCTCAGATTGGCCAGAGCCACCCGCTGGCTGATCGCCACGCCACGCGGAAACCGGGTACTGCCCGAGGTGTATTGCAGATAGGCGAGCTCGTCGCCATCCATCGGCACCAGATCGACCGCATCGAACGGCAGCGCATCGAAATCGGCGGGCACCCCGACCTTGACCAGATTCAGGCCCTGGGCAGCTTCGCGCAGAAATCCGATATGCGATTCCGGCGCCACCGCAATGGCGGCGCCACAGGATTGAAGCATTCGCCGGATATGCTCGATATAGGCATGACGAGCGCCAATCTGCACACTGGAATGTACCGCCACAGGCACGAAACCAGCATATTGGCAGGCAAAAAAGAAGCGATGAAACAGCGGGTCGGTCTCGGCTACCACGGCGACGCGGGTACCGCGCTTGCAGCCAAGCCCGAGCAGACGCTGCGCCAGCGCACGCGCCTGTTCGCGCAAGTCCCGGTAGCTGAGCACCGTGCCGAGCTCACCCCGGCCGTCGTAAAAGTTGTATCCCGTTTCGCCCTGGGCGGCGTATTCGAGCGCCTCAACCAGATTGGCGAAGCCCTCACTCTTCATGGGGAGAGAACCGTTCGTTCCCGTTGGCTTCATGGGTATGTATCCATCAGAACAAGTGTGCAAACGCAAGCCCGCGCGCCCGCCAGAACCAGCGGCTGCGCGCGGAAATTTAAGTACAGCATTGTAACCGTTTACCAAACCATTGGACCAGTACCCGGAAGGCGCCGGCTTGCTACCCAAAATCATCGTCGAAACCGCCAGTTACGATAAACCCCGCGCCCCCGGGATGCAATCCCGGCGGGCTTACTCCCGGCAGTTTCCGACCGCTGAGCCGTCACGCCGGGCTGCCCCTCCGAACATTCAGCGGCTACCACCGGCACTGCTGGCTCAAGGCCAGGGACCTTCAGGGACCGGCCAAGCACGCCATATCTTGCGCCACCAGCAGCGGACCGGCATAGCCGCGCCGCAGGGCAGCGAGATTAGCATCAAGCGAGTAGAGACTCCGCTCCATCAGGTGTGACAGCAACAGTCGGCGGACACCGGCACCCCCGGCACCGGCGCCGATGATACCCGGAGGTGCATGCAGACGCCGGGCCACCGGGTCGGATTGTTCCGGGATCGCCAGTGCCATTACCAGCAGGTCGGCATCATGCGCGAACTTCCAGAACCAGCCGGCACTGCCGTTCTGGTCGCCGCCGAACACCAGTCGCTGCCCACGCACCGAGACCCGGTAGGCCAGCGCCGGTACCGGCCCATGCGGCACACCGATTGCCTCGACCAGCAGTTCGCCCGACTTGAACACCGTCACCGGCCGCCGGCTGGCAGCAGCGATCTGCCTTGGTGCCAGCGCAAACTGACCCGCGCTGCCGTCCAGCGCACCGGACAAATAACGCCAGGCACCGGTTCTGGCATCGAACAGCGCGTTCAGCCACTCGCGCAAACCGGGGAAGTCGCCACCGGCGTCCGGACCGCTGATCGGCAAGGGCCGCTCGCGCGCAGAGAAATAACTACTCTTGATCAACGCCGGCAGATCGGCGGCGTGGTCGGCGTGCAGATGGGTGAGCGCAATCAGTTCCAGGTCTTCGATGCGCGCACCGGCCTCGCCGAAGCGCAGGAACACGCCGCCGCCGACATCGATCAGCACGCGGGCGCGGCCGTCGATCCAGATCAGATAACCGGAACTGGCGCGGGCATCATCGGCGATCGGACCACCGGACCCCAGCACCTGGACCACGACGCCATCAGCTCCACAGGCGGCCCGGCCCAGGCCGGCGAACAGGCAAAGGCACAGTGCGAGCAGGCGGCTCCGGGTCGGCATGGCGCCGATGGTAGCGAGCCCGGCCGGCATAGTCCGATCCGGCCACGACCGACCCATCACCGCAGGGGCGACCCGCCCGGGAGCGCCGAGCACCAGCTCGGCAATCCCCGCCGGGAGCGCCGAGCACCAGCTCGGCCTAGCCGATTGTCCAC
>JBGSKT010000159.1:0-3775 GCA_041741075.1 Lysobacterales bacterium | reverse complement strand
GCTCGCCGAGCGCGCTGTGCTTCCACTGCTGTTGCGCGACGGCGGCGGCAGATAGCGCAGCGTCGATCTCGGCATCGCTGGCGCAACGGCGCTCGACATAGACGCTGCCGTCGACCGGGGAAATGAGTTGGACTTTATTGGCCATGGGGTTGGGGGTCTGGAGGCGTTGGTCGGGAGTCGGGAGTTGAGAATTGGGGGTGGGAGGTGGGAGGTGGGAGGCGGAAGGTGGGAGGTGGGAGGCGGAAGGTGGGAGGCGGAAGTTGGGAGGTGGAAGTTGGGAGGTGGAAGTTGGGAGGTGGGAGGCGGAAGTTGGGAGTAAAAGTAGTGCCGTCACCCCGGCGAACGCCGGGGCCCAGTGTCTGAGCGTATCGCAGCGTCGGGAACTGGGTCCCGGCTTGACCAGCTACGCTGTTGAAAGCCGCCGGGACGACGGCTTTTCCCGTCTCCCGTCTCCCGCCCATTCAATAGCGCTCAAATCCCCGCCGCAGTTCCCAGTCGGTGACGCGGCGGTCGCATTCGGCCTGCTCCCAGCGCGCCGTGTGCAGGTAGTGGTCGATCACTTCGTCGCCAAATGCCGTGCGCAGCATTTTCGAACGCTCCAGCGCGGTGATGGCGTCGCGCAGCGTCTTGGCCACCTCGGGCAATTTCTTGTCGTGGTAGGCGTCGCCTTCGAAGGGCTTGCCCAGTTCCAGCTTTTCGTCGATGCCGGCGAGTCCCGCGGCGATCAGTGCGGCGAACGCCAGGTAAGGATTGAGGTCGGCGCCGCCGATCCGGCATTCAATGCGGATGCCCTTGCTGCCCTCGCCACACAGGCGGAAACCGGCGGTACGGTTGTCGCGGCTCCAGACCGCGCGGGTTGGCGCGAAGGTGCCCACCTGGAAGCGCTTGTAGGAGTTGATGTAGGGCGCCAGAAACACGGTGATGTCGGGGGCGTACTTGAGCTGGCCGGCCACCCAGTGGCGCATCAGCGGGGCCATGGTGAACTCGGCCTTGGGGTCGTAAAACAGCGCCTGCCGGCCGTCCATACTCCACAGCGAATTGTGGATATGGCTGCTGGAACCGGCCAGATCATCGCGCCACTTGGCCATGAAGGTGATCGCACGGCCTTGCAGCAGGGCGATTTCCTTGCAGGCGTGCTTGAGGATGCTGTGCCGGTCGGCCATGGTCAGCGCGTCGGTGTAACGCACGTTGATTTCTTCCTGGCCCGGCCCCCACTCACCCTTGGAGTTTTCGACCGGGATGCCGGCTGCCTGCAGCTGCTTGCGGATCGCGCGCATCACCGGTTCTTCGCGGGTGGTTTGCAGGATGTGGTAGTCCTCGATGTAGTAGCCGGCGGTCTTCGGGTTCTGGTAGTTGCGCTGGTGGATCGCCTGGTAGCTTTCGTCGAACAGGTAGAACTCCAGCTCCGAGGCGAACATGCCTTGTATGCCGCGCTCGGCGAGCCGTGCTACCTGCTTTTTGAGAATGCCGCGCGGACTGTGCGGCAGGTCGTGATGGTGATGATCCTGCACGTCACACAACACCAGGGCAGTGCCGGGAAGCCAGGGCACCAGGCGCAGCGTGGAAAGATCGGGTTTGAACACAAAATCGCCGTAGCCCTTGTTCCAACTCGCCGCCGCATAACCGGGCACCGGTTCCATGTCGATATCGTTGGCCAGCAGGTAATCGCAACCGTGGGTTTCTTCGTGTGCACTGTCGAGAAAGAACTCGACCTGGAAGCGTTTGCCAATCAGCCGCCCTTGCATATCGACCAGGCAGGCGAGCACGGTATCGACCTGGCCATCGACCGCCAGTTTGCGCAGATCCTCAAGTGTGAGTGCAGCAGTCATGTCGGATCCTTGGTGAAAATCGCGGGGCGCAGCGTCTTCGCTGCGCCCCGCGCGGGCTGGTTCAAGCGGCAGGCTTTTCGCGCTGGGCCATCTCAGAACTACGCAGCAGCGGTACGGCTGGCATCAGCGCACTCATGAGGTCTTGTCGAGCTGGGCCATCTCAGAACTACGCAGCAGCGGTACCGCTGGCATCAGCGCGCTCATGAGGTCTTGTCGCGCTGGGCTAACGCGAACTCCTCTTCCGGCGACAGGATCAGCCGGTGCCGCCCGATCAAGCCGAAGTAGGCGATGCAGACGCCGAACCACAACGCCACCCAGATTACGCCACGGGTGTAGGCCGGGTCGCCGGTGATCTGGTAGTACAGGGTCACCAGGGCGATCAGCATGGTCAGCGCGGCACCGGTAACGCCGAGCGGACTGCGGTACGGGCGCACCATGTCGGGATGCTTGCGGCGCAGCAGGATGAAACTCAACGCCTGCATGAAATACGAAAACATCGCGCCGAACACCGCCATATTGAGCAGGGTGCCGCCGATGATCGCCCCGCCCTTCTCGGCGCCAAATCCGAACCACAGTCCGAACATCACCGCCAGCGCGGTGACGCTGCCGAGCACCATCGCCACGTGCGGGGTCTTGCGCTGGCCGTGGGTGATCGACAGCCACGGCATGAAGTAGCCGGCGCGACTCAGCGAATAAATCTGCCGGCCCTTGGCGAAGATGATGGTGTGGAAGCTCGCGACCAGGCCGAGCACCGCGACCAGCGACAGCAGCTTGGCGATGTTGTCGCCATAAATCGCCTTGAAGCCGTCGAGCAGCGGTTCACCGGAACTGCCCAGGGCATGCGAACCAACACCGACCAGCGACGGATTCAACCAGACGATCATGAACGCCGAGACGATCAGGGTGAACATGCCGGCGATGATGCCCTTCGGCATATCGCGCTTCGGGTCGACCGATTCCTCTGCCGCCAGGGGCAGTTGCTCAATCGCGAGGAACAGCCAGACTGCGAACGGCAAGGCGGCCAGAATACCGTTGAAACCCTTGGGCAGGAACGGGCCGTGGCCCTCGGGCAGGGCACTGCCGTCGGCTGCCACGTTCATCGCGTAGCGGGCAAAATCGATGTGCGGCAGGGCGCTGAACCAGAACACCACCAGACACGCCAGCGCCAACAGGGTGACCACCACGGTAACGCGAAATGACAACTCCACGCCGATCACGTTCAGGCCCACAAACACCACATAGAATCCGATCCACCACAGCGGCTGCAGGGCGGCGTCGGTTTCGAAAATGCCGCTCATGTAACTGCCGATGAAGAACACGATCACCGCTGGGGTCAGCACGTACTCGACGTTTTCCGACAGGCCGGTCAGGAATCCGCCCCACGGACCCATCGCGCTGCGGGCAAACGAATAGGCGGCGCCGGTGTGCGGCATCGCCGGGGCCATTTCGGCAATCGAATAGACCAGGCCCAGGTACATCACTGCAATGATGGCGGTGGCCACCAACATGCTGCCCCAGCCATTGGCCAGGCCCAGATTCCACCCGGAAAAATGGCCCGAAATCACCGCGCCCACGCCCAGTGCCCATAACGACCAGACGCCGGCATAACGGCGCAGACCGCGTTGCTCGAAGTAGCTCTTGTCGACCTTGGTGTAACTCACCCCGGAATGCTCGGCCATGCTGCTCCCCTCAGTTGGATTGGACCTCCGGACTGCGACGGCGCGACGGCGCCGTGCCGGCACTGGGGAGTCCAGCCAGTGCCAATTGCAAGGTATCGGCCAGCCGGGCCGCCCATTCGCGCTGCCCGGCCGCATCAGCAATCCCATCGTTACGCAGTTCGATCATGGCACTCGGCAGGCCGCGGCGTTCGCCGTGCCGATCGAGGCTGTGATAGACGCCGTCGCGCGGCGCGTAGGGTTGGTTGTCGCCGACCTCGAGCGCGCGGT
>JBGSKT010000158.1:0-4412 GCA_041741075.1 Lysobacterales bacterium | reverse complement strand
GCGAGCAATTGCGGTGGCGCCAGCGGCAGCCGCATCTTCCTGCGCGACCGACAGACCAGCACCACCGTCAGCCTGCCGATACCGCCGCAGGCGGCACTGTGCGAAAAGCCGCGGGTGGCCTCGGACGGCGCGGTGGCGATGGCCTGCAGCAGTGCGCTACCCGGCGTGTCGCCGCAGGCCTGGTTCTATCGCGGCGGGCTGTTCTATCGCCTGAGCACCTCGCTTTCGAACGCCAATGGCAATGGCAACTCGGGCAACTTCATCGACCTGAGCCAGGACGGCAACTTCATCGTGTTCGACTCGGATGCCTCCGATCTGGTAAGCGGCGACAGCAACAGCGTCTCCGATGTTTTCCTGACCATCGACCAGTTCGTGTTGAACCAGTTGTTCGCCGACGGTTTTGAGTGAAACCCCAAAGCGAATACGGCTGCGTTCTCCTGTTTGACCCGCCCACCTGGGCGGCCACAGGGGAAGTCCATGCGCAGCGAACCCGATCGAAAACCCGGATGGAACGGAGCACGCATCCTGGCCATGGGCACCGCCCTGGTCGTGCATGGCAGCGCACTGCTGCTGTTGCTGGTGCCGGAACGACCCGCCCTGCAGGCACGTGCATTGGACGCAGCCACCGAAGCAATCTTTCTGGTGCCGCCGCCCAAACCGCCGCCACCGCCGCCGATCGTTGCGGTCAAACCCATGCCGCTGCTGCTGCGACCCAGCCCGCGTCCGCAGTCGTCGGTGCGCTCGGAGCCGAGCCCGGCAACTCTCCCGGCACCATTGGCGCCGCCGGTCGTCTCGGATAACGTCAGTGACCAGCCACCCATCCCGCCGGGACCGGAACTGCCCGCCGTCAGCGCGGCCCGCGTCGATGCCCGCTATGGTCGATCCAACCGCCTGAAATACCCGCTCCAGGCACTGCGCCAGCGCGAACAGGGCCGCCTGAAACTGCGCGTGTTGATCGCCAGCGATGGCTCGGTGCAAAAGCTCGAAATCGTCCACAGCAGCGGCTCGCCCCGGCTCGATCAGGCGGCACTGCAATCGGTCCGGCAGTGGCGATTTGTCGCCGCCCAGCGCGACGGCCAGGGATTCGCCGCCTGGGTGATCGTGCCGGTCGAATTCAGCCTCGGCTCCGGATGACGGAGCACAACCAGTAGCCCGGATGAAGCGCAGCGGGCTCTTAACAGCGGAGCTGGTCATCCGGGGGAGGCCAGGAAGTAGCCCGGATGAAGCGCAGCGCGTTTTCAACAGCGGAGCTGGTCATCCGGGCCACGCGCTTGCTGTCGGCGGCCAGCCCGGCCGCCGAATCGCCGTGCATCGTGCAGCCGTCAATGACCGCCTTCGGAGTCCACCGCTTTCAACTCCGAGATCAGCTTGTTCACCGCTTCGCCGCCATCGCCATAGAGCATGCGGGTGTTGTCGGCGTAGAACAGGGCGTTTTCGATGCCGGCGAAACCGGTGCCCTTGCCGCGCTTGATCACGATGGTTTGGCGGGCGTTGATCACGTCGAGGATCGGCATGCCATAGATCGGCGAGCTCGGGTCGGTCTTGGCGACCGGATTGACCACGTCGTTGGCGCCGATCACGATCGCCACGTCGCAGGTCGGGAACTCCGGGTTGATATCGTCCATGTCGGCGATCAGGTCGTAGGGCACGCCGGCTTCGGCGAGCAGCACGTTCATGTGCCCGGGCATGCGCCCGGCGACCGGGTGGATGGCGAACTTGACGGTCTTGTCGCGCGCGATCAACTGCTTGGAAAGCTCCCACACCTTGTGCTGCGCCTGCGCCACCGCCATGCCGTAGCCGGGCACGATGATCACGCTGTCGGCCATATAAAGCAGGGCGGCCACGTCCGAGGCCTCGATCGCCTTCATCGAGCCGGCGATTTCCTGCGCCGAGGCGCCACCGCCGCCGAACTGCGAGAACAGCACACCGCTGATCGGGCGGTTCATCGCCTTGGCCATCAACTGGGTGAGCAGGGTGCCGGCGGCACCGACCACCATGCCGGCGATCATCAAGGCCGGGATACCAAGCACATAGCCCTCGAAACCGACCGCGAGGCCGGTCAGGGCGTTGAACAGCGAGATCACCACCGGCATATCGGCACCGCCGATCGGCAGGGTCATCAATACGCCGAACAACAGGGCTGCGACCACGAAGCCGACGATCACCGGGACCGACAGATCGAACACCAGCCAGCCGCCGAGTACCGCTGCGGTCAGGAACACCAGTAAATTGAGAATCTGCTGGCCGGAAAAATTGAAGCGTCGCTCCAGGCGTCCGTCGAGCTTGGCCCAGGCGATGATCGAGCCGGACAGCGAGATCGCGCCGATCAGCGTGCCGATCACCGCCAGCAGCGCACGCGAGGTGTTCAGGCAGGCGTGGCTTTCGGGCGTGCAGGCCAGATCCGGTGCCATCGCTGCGGTGAGCAGGGCGCTGGCGCCGATCGCCGCGGCCGAGCCGCCGCCCATGCCGTTATACAGCGCGACCATTTGCGGCATGTCGGTCATCGCGACCTTTTTTCCGCTCCACCAGGCGGGCAGGGTGCCGAGCAGGATCGCGGCCAGGATCAATGCGTAATTGCCGTGGATTTCCGGGTGGAAAAACGCCGCCGCGGTGGCCACCAGCATGCCGATGCCGGCCTGCACGATGCCGGCCCGGGCGGTGACCGGCGAGGCCATGCGCTTGATGCCGAGGATGAACATCACCGCCGCCGCGAAGAAGCTCGCGGTCACCAGCCAGGATTTGATTTCCGCGAACGGGAGGCTGCCGAGTTCCATCACTTGCCCCCTGCCGATTTCTTGCTGGACTTGAACATGTCGAGCATGCGTTCGGTGACCACGTAACCACCGGCGGCATTGCCGGCGCCGAGCACCACGCCAATGAAGCCGATCGTCCGTTCCAACGTGGAGTCGGCGGCGCCGAGCGCGACCATGGCGCCGACCAGCACAATGCCATGCACGAAATTGGACCCGGACATCAACGGCGTGTGCAGGATCACCGGCACCCGCGAAATGATTTCGTAGCCGGTGAAGGCGGCCAGCATGAAAATGGTCAGGGCGAGGAATCCGTCGATCATGATGCTTCTCCTTCGGCTGCCTTGCGGCTGGCCTCGTGTTTGATCGTGCCATCGAAAGTGAGGCAACTTTGCGCGATCAGTTCGTCGTTCCAGTCCAGATGGAGCGCACCATCCTTGATCATCAGGCTCAGGAAATTGAACACATTGCGCGCGTACATCTCGCTGGCGTGGATCGCGCCCTGACTGGGCAGGTTGACCGGCCCGACCACGCTGACGCCGTTGGCGAGCACGGTCTCGCCGGGGCGGGTCAGCTCGCAGTTGCCGCCGGTTTCGGCGGCCAGATCGACGATCACCGCGCCCGGCTTCATGCCGGCGACCATGGCCGCGGTGATGATGCGTGGCGCGCGTCGGCCGGGGATGGCGGCGGTGGTCACGATCACGTCGATGTTCTTCACGTGTTCGCCCAGACGTTTCTGTTGCTCGGCCTGTTCCTCGGCGGTCAGCGCACGCGCATAGCCGCCGGCGCCGGCCGCACTGACGCCAAGATCAAGAAACTTGGCGCCCAGCGATTCGATCTGTTCCTTCACTTCCGGGCGCACGTCAAAGCCCTCGACCTGGGCGCCGAGCCGACGCGCGGTGGCGATCGCCTGCAGACCGGCGACGCCGGCGCCGATGATCAGCACCTTGCTCGGGCGGATGGTGCCGGCGGCGGTGGTCAGCATCGGGAAAAATTTCGGTGACACCTGGGCCGCGATCAGCACCGCCTTGTAGCCGGCCATGCCGGCCTGCGAACTCAACACGTCCATAGCCTGGGCGCGGGTGGTGCGCGGCAGCAGTTCCAGCGAAAAGCTGGTGATCCGGCGATCGCGCAGGATTTTGACCCGCTCGACCGAGGCGTGCGGCGCCAGCATGCCGATCAGCACCGTGCCGGGCTTGAGCCGGGCCAGCACTGCATTGTCAGGCGCCTGCACCGACAGCAGTACATCGGCGTTGGTCAGGACATCGGCAAGCGCCGAAGCGTCTTTGTACTGGACATCCGGAAAGGCCGCCGACTCACCGGCGCCGGTCTCCAATTGCACGTCGACCCCGAGCGCCTTGAGCTTTTTGGCAATCTCCGGTGTCAACGCCACCCGGCGCTCATGCGGCGCGGTTTCGCGTACTGCAGCGACGATAATTCCCATGCCAGCTCCTTGATCGAAATTTTACCCAGCCTGCTCGCTCGAATGGACCGCGGGTTCAATCCCGATCGTAGCTGGTTTTCACTTTCAGCGGAGTGAAAACGGGAAACGGGAGAAGGGAGAAGGGGAACAGGAGATGGGGAGGCGGGAACGTCGTCGCCCCGGCGGAAGCCGGGGCCCAGTGTTCGGGATGGCCGCGGTGCTGAGCGCTGGACCCCGGC
>JBGSKT010000157.1:0-2607 GCA_041741075.1 Lysobacterales bacterium | reverse complement strand
TGGGCGCCGCTGTCGCGCAGAATCCGGGTCAGCTTGCGGGTGTCGATCTGGTCGATCGCAACGACGCCCTGCCGGATCAGGTAGGCGGGCAGGCTCTCGCGGCTGCGCCAGTGCCGGCTGCTGTCGGTCGCCGAGCGCACTACCAGCCCGGCGGCAAATACGCGCCGGGATTCGGCATCGTCGGGATTGACCCCGGTATTGCCGATATGCGGATAGGTCAGAGTAACGATCTGTCGGGCGTAGGACGGGTCGGTGAGTATCTCCTGGTAGCCGGTCATTGCAGTGTTGAACACCAACTCGCCCACCGTCACCCCCTCGGCGCCGAAGGATCGGCCGTGAAAGTGGGTTCCATCGGCCAGCACCAGCACGGCATCAGCATCGCTCATAACAGATTCCGGTTCGACTTATCCGCGCCATTGTACAGGCTTCCCCAACGCCAGCGCCCGGGCGGGCTCAGCCGGCGATGACCTGATCCATCTTGTACAGGGCCGGCTCCCGCCCCTTGATCCATTCGGCCGCACGCAGGGCGCCGCGCGCGAACAACTCGCGACTGCTGGCGCGGTGACTGATCTCGATGCGCTCGCCATCGGCGATGAACCAGACGCTGTGCTCGCCCACGATATCGCCGCCGCGCAGGCTGGAGAAACCAATTTCACCGGGCCGGCGCGGCCCGCTGAGCTCGGTGCGCGCCAGCATCGCCACCTGCTCGAAGTTCTGTCCGCGCGCGCTTGCCACGGTCTGCCCCAGCGCAATCGCGGTGCCGCTCGGCGCGTCCTGCTTGTGGCGATGGTGGGCCTCGACGATCTCGACCACGAATTCCGGCCCCAGCCCGCGCGCCGCCTCGCCCACCAAACGCTGCAACAGGGCCACGCCCAGACTGAAATTGGCCGACCACAACACCGGAATCTGCAGCGCCGCCTGACGCAGATTGTGGCGCTGCTCGGGGCCGAGCCCGGTGGTGCCGCTGACCAAGGCCACGCCCCGCTCCACCGCCAGCGCCAGCGCATTGTCGAAGGCCGAGCCGGCAGAAAAATCGATCAGCACATCGAGCGCCAGTTCCGGATCGAGCCGCGCCTGATAGAGCGAATCGGCGAGCCCCCCGCAGGCCAGTTCGGGCACCGGTTGATCGACCAGCGCAGAACTGGCCCGCACCAGCGCCGCCGCCACCTCGATCTGCGGCCACTGGCAGCTGGCCGACAGAATGCTCCGCCCCATGCGTCCGGCGGCGCCATAAACCACGATTCGGGTCAGCGGCGAAGTATTCATGGGCGCATGGTAGCGGCAGCCCCAAGGCCGTGACGATACCGCCATCACGTAGCCCGGATGAAGCGCAGGCGCTCGCGCCAGGGTTCGGGGAGGTTGGGTAGGTCGCCGGTTTCGGTGATTTCGCGCAGGGCCTGGTAGGCCCAGCCGCGCGACTGCGGGTCGCTGCGCGGGTCGCTGGCAATGGCGAACAGGCCGGGCACGGCTTCGTAGCGTTCGACCAGTTGCAGGGTGCCGGATTGCGCCAGCGCGCAGAAGGCGCGTTCGCGGATGTAGGCGGATGCTTCGTTGGCGGCGGTATCGAGCATTGGTCCGATGATTTCCACGCCGCCAAATTTGGCCAGGCCCTCGACCGCCCAATGGCGCTGGTTGTCATCGGCACTGCGCAGGGCCTGGCTGAGCGTGGCGAATACCCGCTCGCGCTGCACGCCGCGGGCGCCGAGCACGCCCATATTCCACAGTGCCCAGGCCGACGAATTTTCCGGATCGTTTTGCAGTCGCTGCAACAACTGATCGATTTGATCAGGCGACTTTTCCAGGCCGTACTGGGCGAGCGACAGTTCCATCGCGGCCATGCGCACTTCGATCAGCGGCGAATCGCCGGCGACCAGCAGCAGCGCCGCCAGAGTCGGACTGGGCTGAAACTGGCCCGTCCAGCCCGGCGCGTTCGCGATCAGGTATTCGGCGGCGCCAACGCGGCGGTTGATCGCCATCTGCAGAGCCTGCTCGGCTTTCTGTTGCGGCGACATGGCTTCGACCATGCCGGTGTAGAAGGCATCGAACTGCGGCTCGCTGGCCACGCCGTGATCGAACAAGGGTTCGGCGATCGCACGCAGTCCGGCGATGGTCGCCTGGCGCAGCGCCGGGCTGGCGGCAAGAGCGGCCGCGGCGAGCAGGGTCGAGAGCAGGATCAGCAGGCGCTGCATGGGTCACTCCGCTACGGTGCTTCGCTGGATGGGGCAACCATACAACGCGGCGGTGGCCGGGCTGGGGTTGCGCTTCGCTTGCGGGTGTTGCGCTGACCGGCTCCGCCGCTAAACACGGCTGCGCTCGGCAGAACCCAGGTACGACTTTCGGCGCGCCCGATGCGCTCAGGGCTAGCCCAGCCGCTCGGCCTCCAGTTGTTCCCAGCGCTGGTAGGCGGCATCCAGTTCCTGCTGCTGCGCCGCGGCCAGGCGATGATGCTCGGCGATTTCGGCAGCGCTGCTGCGGTAGAACGCGGGGCTTGCCGATTGCTGGTTCAGGGTGGCGATTTCGGCTTCCAGTTGCTCGATACGCCGGGGCAAGCCATCCAGTTCGCGCTGGTCTTTGTAGCTCAGGCGCCGGCGCGGGGCGCTGGTCGCG
>JBGSKT010000156.1:0-2472 GCA_041741075.1 Lysobacterales bacterium | reverse complement strand
CCGCCGCTGACCGAAGCAGACGTGCAGGCCGAAATCCAGGCGGCGCGCGTCGCGCGGCGCGCCCGCCATGCGGATCGTCGCTGACACCAACGTGGTGGCGTCTGGCCTGCTTTGGGGCGGCAATCCTGAGAAAATCCTGGTCGCGGCGCGCGAGAAGCGCGTGACGCTCTACACCAGCCCGGCGCTGATCGCCGAGCTGGAGGAAATCGTCGGCCGGCGCAAATTCGTCAAGCCACTGGCCAAGGCCGGCAGCTCGGCCGAGCAGATCGTCGGCGATTACCTGGCGCTGGTGGAGATCGTGGTGCCGCGCCACGTCCCCAAGGTCGCACGCGATCCGGACGACGACCAGGTGCTCGCCGCCGCGCTCGCCGCCCAGGCAGACATCATCGTCTCCGGCGATGCCGATCTGCTGACGCTTGGCAGCTTCCAGGGCATCCCGATCCTCACAGCGACACGGGCAATGGAAAAGATCACTAGCGGGAAGTGAGTCTTGGGTTCACTTCTTTTCCAGCCTCTCCACCTCTGCTCGATTCAGCGGCTTGATCCCGTTCGACTGAATGTTCTAAATCATCGGACGCAGATCGGGAACGGAATTGCGCATGTCCAGAAGCGATTGCCTGATGCGCTCGTGAAGCTTGCGGAACCCGACAGCTACGTTCTTCTAGAAACGCCGTCGTCCCGGCGAACGCCCGGACCCAGTGCGTTTTACGGTTCCGCCGCAGCCACCACTGGGCCCCGGCGTTCGCCGGGGCGACGGCTTTGCGTTGCGATGGGAATAGGGAGTGCGTACCCGGCCGTAGCAGCTGCGGCTGTGGTGGTTGGCCACCCAGGACTTGATCGCCTTGACCTGGTCGGCGGCGCTGTGGGCGATGATGGGTCCGCTGCGCTTGACCCATCCTACGTCGCTTCGCCGGCCGGCGCGCCAGTCGAAGGCATGCCGGTAGGTCGGGTCAAGCGCCGCAGGCGTGGACCCGACAATCTCAACCATTGCCGCAACGGTGACCATGTCGGCTCCGCCGCTGCGCGGCTTGAGCCGACCTACGTCTTCCCGGGCTTCGCTATTTGCCGGGAAGTTCCCTGGCACGGCGCATGCGGGGTCGTGCTTGTTGCGGCCGGGCTGGGTGTGGGCACGGGTCTGGATTGGCCTGCGGGCGTGGCTTATAGCAGTACCGGTTCGGTTTCCAGGCTGACGCCGAAGCGAGTGGCCACCTGTTGCTGGATCTGCCCGGCCAGGGCCAGCAGATCGGCACCGCTGGCCGCGCCGTAATTGACCAGGACCAGGGCATGCCCGGGTGCCACACCGGCGTCGCCGCTGCGGTAAGCCTTGCAGCCGGCGGCTTCGATCAGCCAGCCGGCACCGAGTTTGATCTGGCCAGCGCCAGCCGGCCAGCGCGGCAGGGCAGGGTGGCGCTGGCCGAGTGCGGCGGCGAGTTCCGCATCGACCACGGGGTTCTTGAAAAAACTGCCGGCGTTCGCAAGCTGGGCCGGATCCGGCAATTTGCGTTTGCGCAGGCGGATCACCGCTCTGGATACCGCGCTCGCATCCGGCTGGCTGACCGCCATGGCATCAAGCTCTTCGCGGATGCCGGCATAGTCCAGGCGCAGCGGCCGCTTGCGCGCCAGGGCCAGGGTGACGGCGGTCAGCAGGAAGCGCCCGGGTTCCTGCTTGAAGCGGCTGTCGCGATACGCAAACGCACAGGCGTTGCGGTCGAGCTCGACCCATTCGCGCTGCTGGCGATCATACGCGGTCACCGCGTGCAGACAGTCGCACAGTTCCACTCCGTAGGCGCCGATGTTCTGGATCGGCGCAGCACCGACGCTACCCGGGATCAGGCTCAGGTTTTCCAGACCGCTCAGGCCCTGGCCGAGCGACCACAGCACCAGTTCGTGCCAGTTCTCGCCGGCGGCGACCTCAACCCGGACGCTATCCCCGTCCTGGCGGGCGATGTGCCGACCCCGCGTATCGAGATGCACCAGCAGGCCCTCGACATCGGCGGCGATCAGTACATTGCTGCCGCCGCCCAGAACCCTGACCGGCTGGTCCCGAAAACGCGGGTCGGCGAACAATGTCGGCAGAACTGCGGCGTCATGCACCAGGGCCAGATGCTGCGCCCGTGCGCTGATGCGCAGGCTGTTGCGCTCACGCAGTTCGGCCTGCTCGATCAAGGTATACGCAGGCGTGCTCATGGCCTCGGGTCAATCTGCTGGCGCAGCGCGTCGACCGCTTCGGCGATCAGCTGCGGGCCGCGATAGATCAGCCCGGTGTAGCACTGCACCAGGCTGGCACCAGCGCGGAACTTGGCCGTCGCGTCGGCACCGCTCAGGATGCCGCCCACGCCGACCAGGGGAATGCGCCCGGCGAGTCGGCTGGACAGGCCCTGAAGCACCGCGGTCGCCGCCGCAAACAGCGGCTGACCGCTCAGGCCACCGCTCTCGTCCGCGTGGGCATGCCCCGCCACCTGCGGGCGCGCC
>JBGSKT010000155.1:0-4498 GCA_041741075.1 Lysobacterales bacterium | reverse complement strand
TGAAGCCGCATGGGCTGCAGGCCAGATCCCGTCGCCAGACGTGCCGGTCGAATGGTCGCCACCGAAGTTCGAAGCGGTCGATCCGCAGAAGGACGCGATGGCGAACCTGCTGTCGATCCGGTCGGGCACCATGACGCTGGCTGAAGTCATCGCCCGGCAGGGCCGCAACCCCGACGCAGTGCTGGCGGAAATCGCTGCCACCAATGCCAAGCTAGACGCTCTGGGGCTGGTCCTCGACAGCGATCCGCGCCGTGTCACGAAAACCGGCAGCGCCCAGACCAGTGACCCGGCCAGCGATCCGGCCGCCGACCCCGAAAACGACCCGGCGCAAACCGACGCCGCCCAACAGGACTGACCCGATGGACACGATGATCGAACTGCCGGCCATGCGCCGGACGGCGGAGCTTGCGCCGAACACGGCCGATGCGACCGCCCGCACCGTCGAGGTGGTCTGGTCGGCTGGGGCCCGCGTCCGCCGCGCCAGCTTCTTCGGCGAGCCTTACGACGAGGAACTCAGCCTCGACCCCACCCATGTGCGGCTGGAACGACTGAACGCGGGCGCGCCTTTCCTGAAGGTGCACGAGTTGGGCGCGCTGGATGCCGTCATCGGCTCGGTCGTCCCCGGTTCGGCCCGCCTTGAAAACGGCCGGGGCATCGCACTGGTCCGGATCAGTGACCGCGACGATGTCGAGCCGATCTGGCGTGACATTCAGGCCGGGCACATTCGGGCGGTTTCCATCGGCTACCAGGTCCACCGCTTTGAGGTTTCGAAGCCTGATGGCGGTCGCGAGCTTTGGCGCGCGGTCGACTGGACGCCCTTCGAGGTTTCCGCCGTGCCGGTCGGGGCCGACCCTGCCGCCGGTTTCCGCGCCCAGCAATCCCTTCACGACTGCGTCCTTCATCGCCGGGACGCTTCGACCCAACGGCAAGGAGCATCCCCCATGACCGATCCGACCAAGACCCCGGCCGCAGTGGCCGCCGAACCCAACGCGACCGAGGAGACCCAGATGACCACCCCCACCAATCCCGCTGCCGAACCGCAGGCGCGTGCAGTCGAGACGCGCGCGCTGCCGCAGGCCGCCCCGGTGACCCCGCCCGACACTGAGGCAATCGCCACCCGGGCGCGCGAAGGTGAACGCGACCGCGTCTCGACCATCTACGATCTGGCGGGTCGCCTGAACCTCGAGCGCGGCTTTGCCGAGGATCTGGTCAAGCGCGGTGTCACCGTCGATGAAGCCCGCCGTCTGATTCTCGATCAGGTTGCGGCCAGGTCGGACGAAACCCGCACCTTTCCGCATGTCTCGATCCCGCTCGGCGGCCGCGACGAACGCGTGACCCGCCGCGACGCCGTGGCCAATGCGCTGCTGCACCGCTACAGCCCGACGTTGTTCCAACTGGACGACTCTGCCCGCCAGTACCGCGGCATGTCGCTTCTGGAACTGGCCCGCGAAAGCCTGACCAATGCCGGGGTCAACACGCGCGGCCTGTCGCGAGACGAGGTGGCGACCCGCTCGCTGCATTCCACCTCCGACTTCCCCGAAATCCTGTCGGCCGTCACCAACAAGACGCTGCGGCAGGCCTACGAGACCTATCCCCGCACCTTCATGCTGTTCTGCCGCCAGGTGCTGGCCACCGACTTCAAGGCGATGAACCGGGTGCAGTTGGGCGAAGCGCCGCAGCTGCTGGAAGTGGGCGAAAGCGGCGAGTTCAAACGCGGCACGCTCGGCGAGAGCAAGGAAAGCTACAAGGTCAAGACCTATGGCCGGGTCGTCGCGATCACGCGACAGACCCTGATCAACGACGATCTGGATGCCTTCACCCGTATCCCGGCGATGTACGGCAACTCCATTGCGCAGCTGGAATCGGACGTGGTCTGGGGCATCATCACCGCCAACCCGGCGATGGCGGACGGCAACGCGCTGTTCCACACCACCCACAAGAACCTGGCCGGGACCGGCACGGCTTTGGCGGTCGATGCGGTGGGCGCGGCCCGTGCTGCGATGGCGCTGCAGACCGGCTTCGACAAGAAGACCGTGCTGAACATCCGCCCCGCCTTCCTGATCGTGCCGGCGGCGCTGGAACTCAAAGCCGAGCAGCTGGTGGCGCAGAACCTCGTGCCCGCCGACAGCACCAAGGTGGTGCCGCAGTCGATCCGCTCGCTGAGCCCGATTAGCGAGCCGCGCCTCGATGCCGCAAGCCCGACCGCCTGGTATCTGGCGGCGAGCCCCAACCAGATCGACACCATCGAGTATGCCTATCTGGAGGGCCAACAGGGTGCCTACGTCGAGACCCGCAACGGCTTCGACGTTGACGGGGTCGAGATCAAGTGCCGCCTCGACTTCGGCGCCAAGGCCATCGACTGGCGCGGTCTCTACAGAAATCCCGGCGCGTAACCTGCGCCAAATGTTGAAACCCGACATGCGGGCGGTCCTGACGGGCCGCCGTTCGTCTTTCCAAAAGGATCCTCACCATGAAAAACTACGTCCAGCCCGGCAAGACCATCACCCTGACCGCGCCTTATGCCGTCACTTCCGGCGATGGCCTGCTCGTGGGTTCAGTCTTCGGCGTCGCTGCTGGTACCGCCGCCCTCAGCGAAGCGGTCGAAACCGCCCTCGTCGGTGTTTACGATCTGAAGAAGGTCGCCTCGCAGGCATGGGCTGCGGGCGACAGGATCTATTGGGACAACACGGCCAGGCAGACCACCAAGACCCTGACGGCGAACACGCTGATCGGCGTGGCGACCGAGGCCGTCGCAGGCGGGGCCACCGATCTGATCGGCCGGGTGCGGCTGAACGGCGCGTTCTGATGTCGGCTTTCGCCGTCGCCGTCGGCGCGCTTTACGCCGATCCCAATATGGGGCGGGACGCGGTCTACATCGCCGACGGTGGCGCGCCTGTTCTGGTGCGCGTCGTCGCCCGGCGTGCCGATGCCGTCTCCGACTTCGGCGATGCCCGACTCTGGTCCGAAACCACCCGCATCGACCTGCGCGTGGCCGAGGTGCCAAACCCGCGCCCGGGTGACAGGGTGGAAATCGACGGCGATGCTTTCCTCATCCAAGGCGAGCCCGTCCGTGATCACGAACGGCTGGTCTGGACCGTCGATCTGAGGCCCGCATGAAATTGAAACTCGCCATAGATCCCGACATCGTCGCCCTGATGGCGGCCGAGGTCGCGGCGGGCGAACGCGCTGTCACCGCCGCCATGCGAGAGGCTGGCACCAGCCTGAAATCCGCTTGGCGAACTCAGATCACCGGCGCAGGGCTGGGCACGCGCCTCGCCAACTCGATCCGCTCCGCCAGCTTCCCGAAGTCTGGCGAAAGCCTGAACGCGGCGGCACTGGTCTGGTCAAACGCCCCGGTGATCATCGGCGCGCATGAAACCGGTCCGCTGATCCGCTCGAAGAACGGGTTCTGGCTGGCGATCCCCACGCCAGCAGCAGGCAAGTCCACGCGCGGAGGCCGGATCACCCCCGGCGAATGGGAACGCCGCACCGGCCTGCGCCTGCGGTTCATCTACCGCCGCCGGGGGCCGAGCCTGCTGGTCGCCGAAGGAAGGTTGAACACCAAGGGCCGGGCCGTGGCTTCAAAGTCGAAAACCGGCCGGGGTGTCGTCACCGCGCCGATCTTCTTGCTGGTGCCGCAGGTCAAGTTGCCAAAACGGCTGGACCTCGCGCGGGATGCAGAGCGGGCGGTGGACGGTGCTCCGGGGCTGATCGTGGCCAACTGGGTAGATGGAAAGCTACGCTGACTTTGGCCTATTTGTGCCGCCAGACTTTAACGGCGGAAATCACAAGAATGGCAGCGAGAGCAGGCAACAGAATCGTGCTGGGAACGATCCCGAGCAGCAGTCCACCGATGAACGTACCAACCACCGACCCCGCAGCCATGGTGAGCAGGAAGGTACGGTTGCGGCCCAGAACGGCAAAACTCTGATCTTGGCTGTAGCGCGCAAAGCCCACCAGCATGGTCGGCAAGCTGACAGCCAGCGAAAGTGATCCGGCCAACTTGATATCGGCACCGAACAACAGGACCAGAGTCGGGATCAGCAATTCCCCCCCGGCAACGCCCATCAACGACGCAACGACCCCGATCCCGAAGCCCGCAATGACCCCTGCGATCATCTGGGGTGTTCCGACAAGCAGACTGCCGGTGGTTGCTGTTTCATGGCCGTACAGCAGGATGACAGCGATCATGACCAGCAGGGCCGCAAGGACTTTGTAAAGCGTCTCCGATTTCAGGCGCGTCGCCCAACCGGCCCCGAACCACGCCCCTGCCAGACTGCCTGCGAGCAGGTTCAGAATGATTGGCCAGTGGGTGCCAATTTCACTGAAAGGGACGGTTCCGGCTCTGAATGGCAGTGCTGTCGCCACCACGACAAGGCTCATCGCCTTGTTGAGGATCACGGCTTCAAGGGCAGCAAATCTGAACAGCCCGATCAGAAGCGGCAACCTGAACTCTGCCCCTCCCAGACCGATCATGCCGCCGAGGGTGCCAATGACA
>JBGSKT010000154.1:0-5258 GCA_041741075.1 Lysobacterales bacterium | reverse complement strand
CGACGCCGACCACCGCCACCCCATGCACGCCGAGTTCGCCCAGCGCCTGCATGGCGCGATCGACCTGGCCGCGGCCACCATCGATCAGCAGCACATCGGGCAATTCCGCCTGTTCGTCCTGCAGCCGCCGGAAGCGCCGCGCGATCGCCTGGTGCATGGCGGCGTAGTCATCGCCTGCGGCAACGTCCTTGATGTTGAAGCGCCGGTACAGGGCGGGCAGCGGCCCCTCCGGGCCGGCGACCACACAGGCGGCGACAGTGCCCTCGCCCATGGTATGGCTGATATCGAAGCACTCGATGCGGCGCGGTAGCTCGGTCAATTCCAGCAGTTCGGTCAGCCCCGCCCAGCGGCCGCGCTGCATCGCCTCGCTGCCGAGTTGCGTGGCCAGCGCGATTTCGCCATTGCGCAGCGCCTGCTGGACCAGCTTGACCCGTTCGCCGCGCTGCGGGTGGACAATCTCGATCCGGTGGCCGGCGCGCTGGCTGAGCGCGGCGACCAGCAGTTCGTGCTGTTCGAGCGGATGACTGAGCAGCAGCGTTCTTGGCACCGGCAAATCGGCGTAATGCTGAGTGATGAAGGCCTCCAGCACGCGGCTTTCGGCGGCGTCGGCGCCGGCCTTGAGCAGCCAGTGGCGGCTGCCCAGGTTCATGCCATCCCGATAGAACAGCGCCTGCACCAACGCCACCCCATCGCGCACCACGCAGGCCAGAATGTCGGCGTCGTGTTCGGCCCCGGCAACGTATTGCCGGGCCTGCAAATGGCGGATGCGGGCGATTTCGTCGCGCACAGCGGCGGCGCGCTCGAAATCCAGCGCGGCGCTCGCCGCCTGCATGCACGCCTCCAGTTCGTCGACCACCGCCCGCGAATGGCCGTCCAGAAACATCACCGCGTGGCGCACATCTTCGGCGTAATCGGTGGCGCTGATCAGTCCCACGCAGGGCGCGCTGCAGCGCTTGATCTGATATTGCAGGCAGGGCCGCGAACGGTTGCGGAACACGCTGTCTTCGCACTGGCGCAACTGGAACAGGCGGTAGATGCGTTGCAGATTCTCACGCACTGCGAGCACGCTCGGAAACGGACCGAAATAGCGCCCTTTCTGCGCACGCGAGCCACGGTGAAAGCGCAGCCGTGGATATTCCGTGCTCGCTTCCAGGAACAGATACGGATAGCCCTTGCCGTCCTTGAGCAGCACATTGAAGTGCGGATTCAGCGACTTGATCAGTTCGTTTTCGAGCAGCAGTGCCTCGCTCTCGGTGCGGGTAACGGTCACTTCCATGGCCCGCACCTGGCCCAGCATCAGGGCGATGCGCGGTTCCAGCTGCGGCCGCGCAAAATAGCTGCCGACGCGTTTTTTGAGATTCTTGGCCTTACCGACATAAAGTACCCGGCCGCCGCCATCGAGCATCCGATAGACGCCGGGGGCGCTGGTCAGTTCGCGGGCGAAGCGCCGGCCGTCGAAGCCAGCGTCGTCGTTGCTGGCGCAGGCAGTGGGCGGTGGTTCCTGCATCGCAGCCGGGCGCCGCGGCTATTCGCCGATCGGCAGGCGCCGGGTTTGCCCGCTGGCGGTGTCTACCTGCACCACCTCGTGGCCACCGGTATTGGCGATCCACAACTTGCCGGGCAACACCACCACATCGCCGGGCTGGTGCAGCGGATAGGACAGATTGATCGTCTTCACCCCCCCGCCACGAAGTGAGACGGCCTTGAGCTTGTTGTTGTAACTATCCATTACCCAAAGGATTTGTCGTCCGGCGTCCACGCTGATCCCCATCGCTCCCTGCAGCCTGGCCTGGGCCGGCAGACCGTCACTGTCACCGAAATCATAGGGGCCGGAACCGACCAGGGTGATGGTCTTACCGTCGCTGCGCAGGGCACGGATCGCCGAGGAATCGGCGTCGGCCACGTACAGCACCTGGTCGGCGACGCTGAGCCCGGTCGGGCGCGCGAAACAGGCCAGCAGCGCCTCGCCGTCCTGGCGCCCGTGCTGCCCGGTGCCGGCGAACGGCAGCAGGCGATTGCGCGACAGGTCGTATATCCAGATCTGGTTCTGGCCGGCCATGGCGATGTACAGGCGTTCGCCGGCCAGGGCCAGATCCCAGGGCGAATTCAGCTCGACCTGCAGGGGCTGGTCGAATTCCTGCGGCAAGGGTTTGCCCTGACGACCGTTCCCGGCCAGGGTCTCGACCTCGCCGGTGATCAGGCGCAGGCGCCGGATCGCGTGACTGCCGCGATCGGCGACGTACAGCATGTCCTTGGTCAGCGCCATGCCCTGCGGATCATTGAACGCGGCTTCGTCGATGCGGCCATCGATACAACCGGCATTGCCGCTACCGATCTGGCGCCTGATCTGACCTTCGTGGCTGCATTCGAGAATGCGGTTATGGCCGGAATCAGCTACGTACAGGCTGCTCTCGGTGACCAGCAGCTTGCCTGGTGAGCGCAGCGGTTTGCGCGGTTCCGGGCGCGACACCGGCTGGTTTGCCCGATAGACCCGGGTATCGTTCAAACTGGCATCGTCGAGCAGACGCCCGATCAACTGGTCGAGCTCGTCGCGGCGGCCATCGCCGCTGATCAGCCCGACAAAGCCACCCTCGGTATCGATCACCGCCACCGTCGGCCAGGCCTCGACGTTGTACTGCTGCCATATCTCGAAATTGAAATCGTTGGCCACCGGGTGGCGGAAGTACAGGCGGTTGACCGCACTCAGTACCACGTCGGACTGGCGTTCGGCGTCGAAATGCGGTGTATGCACACCGATCACGCTGAGGCTGTCGCTGTACTTGTTTTCCAGCAGGCGCAGATCCGGTGCCAGATGCAGGCTGTTGATATTCGACGCGTTCCAGAAATGCACCAGCACCACGCGCCCGCGCAGGTCGGCGAGATGCGGCGGCGCCGGCACATTGACCCAGTGCGCGGCGGTGGAAAATTCGGGTGCAGTCTCGCGCAGAGCCATGCCTTACTCCGTGGTCAGCGCGCCGGCGCTGTGCAGCCGCAATAAGTGACTGGTCAACCCCTGTACACCGCGGGTGATCAATTGCAGGGCGATCTGAAAATCGGCGATCTCGCCATAGTAGGGATCCGGTACTTCTTCGGTAGGCGGATCGGCAAAGCCCATCAGCAGGCGGATCCGCCCGACCGCATGCGCCGGCGCCCGCGCGCGCACATCGGACAGGTTGCGCCGGTCCATGACCAGCAATAGATCGCCACGCCGGAAATCATCCAGCGATACCTGGCGTGCCTGGTGACGACCGAGATCGAGCCCGGAGCGCGCCGCCACTGCCACCGCGCGCGGATCGGCCGGATGCCCGGCGTGGTAGGCATGGGTTCCGCGCGATTCCACCGCAAACGCATCGGCAAGACCCTGGCGCTCGAGTTCGGCACGCGCGACCACTTCCGCCAGAGGCGAACGGCAGATATTTCCCATACAAACAAAAAGCAGTCGATTCATGGTTCCGGCGGATACCTGCAAGCGGACAGTTTATTCGACTTTGGGTTGGAGCACCCGGTTCAGAGGACGGATGACAGACCACGGAAGACGAAAGCCGGATGGCCGTCGTCCCGGCGAACGCCGGGACCCGGTTTCCGACCTGGTCGAAACGCCCAGCGCTGGGCCCCGGCCTGCGCCGGGGCGACGGGTTGAGCGCCGTCCCGGCGGCAGCCGGGACCCAGTTTCCGGCCTTGTCGAAACGCCCAGCGCTGGGCCCCGGCCTGCGCCGGGGCGACCTCTTTCTGTCTGCTGTCCTCTGGACCGTACGCACCTTGCTGAGACTTTGTTTTGGACAATTTGCACCATTATGGTGGTTGGTCTCTGGATATTTGCACCCTGCTAGACATAAACCCACCAGAAAGGCTGGCACGCGACTTGCCATGTCGGACACCCGAGTGCCGCCGTTCGCCCGCGCTTTCCGGGCCCGGCGCCGCCACATCGTCCGCCATCGGAGACGCAAGGGTATGAAACTGATCAGCGCGATCATTCGCAACTTCAAACTGGACGAGGTCCGCGAGGCCCTGTCCGAGGCCGGCGTCAACGGCCTGACGGTGACCGAAGTCAAGGGCTACGGCCGCCAGAAAGGCCATACCGAGCTGTACCGCGGCGCCGAGTACGTGGTCGACTTCCTGCCCAAGATCAAAATCGAGGCGGTGCTCCCGGATCAGTTGCTGGATGCCGCCCTGGAGGCGATCCAGGGCGCCGCCCGAACCGGCAAGGTCGGCGACGGAAAAATATTTGTCAGCCCGGTCGATACGGTGATCCGTATCCGCACCGGCGAACTCGATAACGACGCGATCTGAGGACCACCACCATGATGACCCCACTAGCGCTATTCGGACGCATGTACTCGCGGCTGATCTTGACCGCCGCCATGCTGACCCTGCCCGGGCTGTGCCTGGCCGAGACGGCCAGCCCCGACAAGGGCGATGTCGCCTGGCTGCTGCTCGCCACCGCGATCGTTATCTTCATGACCCTGCCCGGCCTCGGCCTGTTCTATGGCGGGCTGGTGCGCAGCAAGAATTTTCTATCGGTGCTGATGCAGTGCGTGGTGGTGTTCGCACTGGTGACGGTGCTGTGGACCCTGTACGGCTACAGCCTGGTCTTCAGCAGCGGCAATGCCTTCTTCGGCGGCGGCGGACGGCTGCTGATGGCGGGCCTGGACGCGGCCGCCCTGACCGGCACTTTCTCGCGCGGGGTGGTGATCCCGGAACTGGTGTTCTTCGCCTTCCAGGCGGCATTCGCGGCGATCACCTGCGCGTTGATCGTCGGCGCCTTCGCCGAACGCATCCGCTTTTCCGCGGTACTGGTGTTCACCGTAATCTGGTTCACTCTGGCCTACACGCCGATGGCGCACATGGTCTGGTTCTTCCCTGGTCCGGACGCATACACCGACGCCGCGGCAGCGGCCAGCGCGACCGCCGACTCCGGCTTCCTGTTCGCCCTCGGCGCGCTGGATTTTGCCGGCGGTACCGTGGTCCACATCAATGCCGCTGCCGCCGGTCTGGTCGGCGCCTATCTGGTCGGCAAACGGCTCGGTTATGGGCGCGAGGCAATCAAGCCGCACAATCTCGGTCTGACCATGACCGGCGCCTCGATGCTCTGGGTCGGCTGGTTCGGCTTCAATGCCGGTTCCGCGCTGGAAGCCAATGGCACCGCCGCGCTGGCCTTCGCCAACACCCTGGTCGCGCCGGCCGCGGCGATCCTGGCCTGGCTCGCCGGCGAGTGGATCGGCAAGGGCAAGCCGTCGATGCTGGGCGCGGCCTCCGGC
>JBGSKT010000153.1:0-1556 GCA_041741075.1 Lysobacterales bacterium | reverse complement strand
CATTCGCCGGTTGCATGTCGTCGCCGCTCATCGCATTGTTCCCTCAGTGAGTTGGTGCGACGAGTTGTGTATCATTGTCGATGAACTGAGATTGAATGAGAGTCCATGTTCCGCACGCCATCCGGCGTGCGATGTCCTCGCTCATGCGACCTGACGGTCGCGTCGCTGCGGGCGGCCGGTCGGCCTTGCGGTCGCTGGCGCGACCGTTTCTTGTGCCACGTTTGAGAGTAGCTCCATGACCAAGTATCTGCACACGATGATCCGCATCACCGACCCGGAGGCGACGGTCGCATTCTTCAAACTGATCGGGCTGGAGGAAGTGCGCCGCTTTGATGTGGCGGCCGGGCGCTTCACGCTGATCTTCCTCGCCGCGCCGGGGCAGGCGGGCGTGGCTGAGGTCGAGCTGACCTATAACTGGCCGCCCGAAGACGGCAGCGGCGGCGAAGAATACAGCGGCGGGCGCAATTTCGGGCACCTCGCCTACCGGGTCGAGAATATCTACGACACCTGCGCGGCGCTCGCCGCTGCGGGGCATATCATCCACCGCCCCCCGCGCGATGGGCACATGGCCTTCGTCAAATCGCCCGACGGGATCTCGATCGAGTTGCTGCAGCAAGGCCACCTTGAACCGGCTGAGCCGTGGGCCAGCATGGCCAATACCGGCAGCTGGTAAGACGGGAAAACCACGCCAGCGGTCACAGTAACCTCGCTGAAACCGCCAAAAAACAACCTCTTGCACGATCGTCCTAGGCAAGATACCTAGGCGTCTTGATTGTGAGGAGGGGTGCCTTGTCAATCGCCGAACCGGGGTTTCTGCAATGGATCGCGCTCATGCAGCATGAATTGCTGCTGTTTGCGGCAGTGTTTTTCATGCTCGGCGCAGTTGATGATCTGGCGCTCGATGCCTTGTGGTTGTGGCTCAAGGTTACCGGACGCGCGATAACACCGCGCCGGTCGCGCGAATTGCTCCAACAGCGCCAATTGCAGGATCCGGTCGCGGTGCTGATCCCGGCGTGGCGCGAAGCGGCGGTGATCGGCGATACCATCGCGCACCTGCTGGCAAGCTGGCCGCAGACCACCATGCGGCTTTATGTCGGGTGCTACCGCAACGATCCGGCGACCCTTGCCGCGGCCACGGCGGCGGCGAAGGGCGATCCGCGCCTGCGGCTGGTGATCCATGACCGCGACGGGCCGAGCACCAAGGCCGATTGCCTCAACCGCCTCTATGCGGCGCTCGCGACCGACGAGCTGCGCTCGGGCCGGCGCTTTGCGATGGTGGTGTTCCACGATGCCGAGGACATGGTCGATCCCGCCGCGCTCGGCCTGCTGGACGAGACGATCGCCTTCGGGGCCGATTTCGTGCAGCTTCCGGTCGAGCCGCTGGTGCAGCGCCACGGCAGCTGGTTCGCCAACCAGCTCGGCAGCCATTACTGTGAGGAATTCGCCGAGGCCCATGGCAAGGCGCTGGTGGTGCGCGACTGGCTCGGTGCGGGGCTGCCGGGGGGTACTGGGTGGGTCAAGTAGTGTAGGTTTGGCGGACGGGTGCTGTGTTAGGC
>JBGSKT010000152.1:0-1916 GCA_041741075.1 Lysobacterales bacterium | reverse complement strand
CCAGCCGCATCGCCAGCGAACAGGCGGCCGTGGCGCGTGCGCGCGAGCGCGACGACGATCGCCCCGATTACCGGTTCGGCTTCATCTGGCCGGCCCGAGGCCGGATCAGCGGCGTCTATGGCAGCCAGCGCATCTTGAACGGCACCGCGAAGAACCCGCACTACGGCACCGACATCGCGGTCGGCACCGGCACCCCGATCAAGGCACCGGCCGGCGGCATCATCAGCTTCGCCGATTCCAACCTGTACCTCACCGGCGGCACCGTACTGATCGATCATGGCCATGGCCTGAGCAGCTCGTTTCTGCACATGAGTCGGATCGAAGTAAAGGTCGGCGATGCGGTCGAGCAGGGTCAGGTCATCGGCCGGGTCGGCCAGACCGGCCGGGCCAGCGGGCCGCATCTGCATTGGGGCATGAACTGGTTCGAAGTCCGCATCGACCCGCAACTGTTGGTCGCACCCATGCCTTGAGAGAAGGAGTTCCGGTAGCGCTATTCGACAGCCGCCCGCGCCGGCACTTCGGCGCGGATCGACAGCGCGTGGATGTCGCTCTGCATCCAGTCGCCGAGCGCGGCATAGACCAGACGATGGCAGGCAATCAGCGACTGACCGCGAAATACCTCGGCTTCGATCCTCACCGCGAAATGACCGCGGCCGTCGCGCGCGCCGGCATGGCCGCGGTGGCGCTCGCTCTGGTCCTCGACCTCGACCCGGCTCGCCTGCAGCTCGGACAGCAATCGCGCATGAATCGCCGCCACCCGTTGCTCCGCTGCCAGCACCGGCGCACTCACGGCAGCACCCGGCGGAACGGGTTCACCTTCACCTCGGCATAGACACCGGCGGCGACATAGGGATCGGCATCGGCCCAAAGTCGGGCTTCGTCCAGAGACGCAAACTCGGCCACGATGAGGCTGCCGACAAAGCCGGCTTCGCCCGGGTCCTCGGCATCGACCGCCGGCAAGGGCCCGGCCAGCAGCAGCCGGCCGGCCAAATGCAGCTGCTGCAGTCGTTCCAGATGAGCCGGTCGCGAGGCACGGCGGGCAGCGAGCGAATCGGCGTGGTCGATTCCCTGGATCAGGTAGTACATGCAGCGAGTGCCTCCACGCCATCGGCGGTCACGGCCAATCAACCGGACCCATGGACGAAAAAGGGTTGCGAGCGAGTGCCCGCAACCCGAATGATTGTTTGGTGCCGGAAATAGGAATCGAACCTACGACCTACGCATTACGAATGCGCCGCTCTACCAACTGAGCTATTCCGGCGGGCCGACCATTCTAGCAAACCCCGGGACCAGCGCGGTAATCGAATGCCGCGCGGACCCGCGTTTGCCGCTTGCAGATGTGGTGCCCGGAGCCGGACTCGAACCGGCACGGCCGCAAAGCCGAGGGATTTTAAGTCCCTTGCGTCTACCTGTTTCGCCATCCGGGCCAGCCACCATTGTTGCGGGTTTGGCGGCCGAGGTGAAGCCATATCGGATAACAGGGATGCAGTGAACGGGGGAACCGGCAATGCACAGCGGGGTCATCCCGGCAAACACCGGGACCCACAAAAGCGGCGTCATCCCGGCGAACGCCGGGACCCAGTGTTGAAGATTTCCGCGCGCGTGAAACCGGGCCCCGGCCTGCGCGGGGGCGACGGCTCGCTGTCTTGAAAATGGGAAACGGGCCATCCAAAGCGGCGTCGTCCCAAAGCGCCGTCATCCCGGCGAACGCGCCATCCAAAGCGGCGTCATCCCGGCGAACGCCGGGACCCAGTGTTGAAGATTTCCGCGCGCTTGAAACCGGGCCCCGGCCTGCGCCGGGGCGACGGCTGAAACTGGGCCCCGGCCTGCGCCGGGGCGACGGCTCGCTGTCTTGAAAATGGGAAACGGGCCATCCAAAGCGGCGTCGTCCCAAAGCGCCGTCATCCCGGCGAACG
>JBGSKT010000151.1:0-2264 GCA_041741075.1 Lysobacterales bacterium | reverse complement strand
CGCCAGCGTGTGCAGCCGGGTCTGCGCGCGGGCATAGGCGCGCGGTTCGGCCGGATCGGCGTTGACGATCAGGAACAGGCGTCCGCGCAGGTTGTCGAACACCGCCAGTTCTTCGGCCAGCAGCAGGCAGATATCCGGCATGCCGAGCCGGTCTTCATTGCCGAGCGCGACCAGCTTGGGCTCGATATAGGCCGCACACTCGTAGCCGAAATAGCCGACCCAGCCGCCATGAAAGATGGGCAGTCCGGGCAACTGCGGCACCCGGTAGCCCTGCTTGATGCGTTCGATCTCGGCCAGCGGATCGGCCACTTCGCGGTCGCCGACCAGCACGCCCTCGTCGATCTCGATCAGCCTGCGGCCGAACACCTTGAGCACTCGCCGCGCCGGCAGTCCGATGATCGAGTAGCGCCCCCAGCGCGCGCCGCCTTCGACCGACTCGAACAGGTAAGAATTTGGTTCGTCGGCGAGCTTCAGATACACCGACAAAGGTGTGTCGAGATCGGACAGCACCTCGCGCACCAAGGGAATCCGGTTGAAGCCCTGGGCAGCGCAGGCCTCGAATTGTTGTTCACTGAGCATGGGGCGGGGCTTCGACGATCGGCCAGGGTTGCGCAGTATGCCGGTCAACCGGTGCCGGCAGCAAAACGCAATCGCGGCGCGACCTGGGCGATGCGGTCGAAATCGCGGTCGCGGTGCAGCAGCGGGCGATCGAGTTCGATGCAGGAAACCGCGATCAGGCAATCGTTGCCGCTGCGCGGGGTGATGCCGGACCACCGGCAATGCGCGTATAACTGCGCCGCCGCGATCGCCGTTCCGACCGGATCCTCGACCTTAAGACAGGGTAAGGTCGTCAGCAGACTGTGCCAAACCGCCATGCGTTCGGCGGAATCGGCGCCCTGCAGTACTTCTTGCAGTACCACCGGCAGCAAGGCCACCGCCTCACGGTCTTGTAGTGCCAAGCGCAGGCGCAACGTGGTAACGCGGCGTTCGCCGCGCAGATAATCGATCCAGACCGACGCGTCGACGATCACTTGCGGGCACGTCCGGCACGGGCTGGTGTGGCCGCCTTGGGATCGTATCCCGCCGCCACGCCGCCACTGCCATAAAGCGCCACCAGGCCGGCATAGTCGGGCCCGCGCAAGTAGTACTTGAGCGCGACTTCCACCGCCTCGCGTTTGCTGCCGACCCCGGCCTTGCGCATTGCTTTGCCGATCAACTGATCGTCGAGCACGATATTTGTGCGGGTAACCATGTTCATACAATACACCTCGAATGTGTATTGCGCACACTAGCGCTAATGCGGCATCCCGCGCAATTTCATCCGGAACTCGACACCGGCATCGCCGGGCAGGTTGACCGCGCTGGCCGAGCCACCGTGGGCGGCGGCGATCAGCCGTACGATGTACAGCCCGAGCCCGAGGTGCGGCACCAGACCGGCGGCGCGCAGGGCGCCGGCATCGCGCAGACTGACCATGGAATCGAACAGCCGCTCGGACATGCGCTCCGGCAACGGTGGCCCGGAATTTGCCACTGCGATCTCGACGCCATCGGCGTCGCTGTTCAGCTTGATGCGGATCCAGCCGTCTTCGGGCGTGAATCCACGGGCATTGTCGAACAGCTTGTCGAGCGCCTGCGCGATCAGTTCCGGCGCGCCATGGAACGGCAACGGATGGTTCGGCACCAGGATGTGCACGCTGCGCTCCCCGGCCAGTTGTCGATAGGATTCGGCGTTGCCGCGGACCACTTCGGCCAGGTCGAAATCTTCGGCTTCGGCGGCATTGATCGCGCGTTCCATGCGGCTCGCTTCCGACATCGTGCGCAGGATGCCCCACAGCCGGTCGGCGCCGTCGCGGGCGCGGTCGGCGTAGACCCGGGCCGAACTCGGCAGGGATTCGTGGTCGAGATTGTCGAGCGAGGAACGCACGATCGCCAGCGGCGTATTCAGTTCATGCGAGAGCTTGCTGGCCAGGGTCTTCAGGTAATCGTGGTAACCGCCGATCTCGTCCAACAGCCGCGCGAACGCCCGCGACAGGTCGCCGATTTCGTCGCTGGCGGTCAGGTGCGGCAGCTTGGGATCGAGCCGACCGTCGGGCCGCAGCACGCGCTCGGTGGCATCGTGCAGGCGGCGGATGCGCCAGCTCAATACACCGGCAAAACCGAACAGCACCAATCCGGCGACCAGCACCGCGAGCAGGCTGACCGCGATCAGCTTGGCCACCGCGCGGTTGGCCAGTACCAGCAAGGCCTCGCTGGTCCGTTCGTAG
>JBGSKT010000150.1:0-3221 GCA_041741075.1 Lysobacterales bacterium | reverse complement strand
CGGCCGGGTTGCGTCGGCGCAACGTCCTCCGACTCGGCGATCTGCATCACGTCGGTGATCTTCTTGCTGATCGAAACCGGGACGATGCCGTGCTCCAGATTGAACTCGACCTGCTTGCGACGACGGCGGTCGGTCTCGTCGATGGCGGTGCGCATCGAACGGGTTTCCCGGTCGGCGTACAGGATCGCCTTGCCGCGCAGGTTGCGGGCGGCGCGGCCGATGGTCTGGATCAGCGAGCCGGCCGAACGCAGAAAACCTTCCTTGTCGGCGTCGAGGATCGCGACCAGCGACACCTCGGGCATGTCCAGACCCTCGCGCAACAAGTTGATGCCGACCAGCACGTCGAACTTGCCCAGGCGCAGATCGCGGATGATCTCGACCCGCTCCACGGTCTCGATATCGGAATGCAGATAGCGCACGCGCACGCCGACCTCGGCATAGTATTCGGTCAGGTTCTCGGCCATGCGCTTGGTCAGCGTGGTCACCAGCACGCGGTCGCCCATAGCCACGCGCAGGTTGATTTCACTCAGCAGGTCATCGACCTGGGTGGCGACCGGGCGCACTTCCACCGCCGGATCGATCAGGCCGGTCGGGCGCACCACCTGCTCGATCACCTGGTCGCCGGAGCGGGTCAATTCGTATTCGCGCGGTGTCGCCGACACGTAGATGCAGCGCGGCGCGCGCGCCTCGAATTCCTCGAACTTGAGCGGCCGGTTGTCCAGCGCCGAAGGCAGCCGGAAACCGTATTCGACCAGGGTCTCCTTGCGCGAGCGGTCGCCGCGGTACATGCCGCCGATCTGCGGCACGGTCACATGCGATTCGTCCAGCACCAGCAGCGCATCCGGCGGCAGGTAATCGAACAGGGTCGGCGGCGCCTCGCCCGGCGCGCGCCCGGTCAGGTGCCGCGAATAATTTTCCACGCCCTGGCAGTAGCCGATCTCGGCCATCATCTCGATGTCGTACTGGGTGCGTTGCTTGAGCCGCTGCGCCTCCAGCAGTTTGTTGGCGGCGTACAGTTGTTCCAGTCGCTCGCCGAGTTCGGTCTTGATGGTTTCGATCGCCTCCAGCACGGTGCGCCGGGTGGTCACGTAATGCGATTTCGGGTAGACCGTGAAGCGCGGCAGCTTGCCCAGGCTGTGGCCGGTCAGCGGATCGAACTGGCTGATCGACTCGATCACCCCGTCGAACAGCTCGATCCGCACCGCGGTGCCTTCCGACTCGGCCGGGAACAGGTCGATGGTCTCGCCGCGCACCCGGTAGGTGGCGCGGCGCAGTTCCAGATCGCCGCGGGTGTATTGCAGCTCGGTCAGCCGGGTCAGCAGTTCGCGCTGGCCGATCGCTTCGCCCGGCACCAGCGGCAACACCATCTTGAAGTGCTCGTTGGGATCGCCCAGGCCGTAGATCGCCGACACCGTGGCGACGATGATCACATCGCGGCGTTCGAGCAGGGCCTTGGTCGCCGACAGCCGCATCTGCTCGATGTGCTCGTTGATCGCCGCGTCCTTCTCGATGAAGGTATCGGAACTGGGGACGTAGGCCTCCGGCTGATAATAGTCGTAATAGGAAACGAAATACTCGACCGCGTTGTTCGGAAAGAACTCCTTGAACTCCCCGTAGAGTTGGGCGGCCAGGGTCTTGTTCGGCGCCATCACCAGGGTCGGCGCCTGCTCCTGTTCGATCACCTTGGCGATGGTGAAGGTCTTTCCCGAGCCGGTCACTCCGAGCAGGGTCTGGTGCGCGAGACCGGCACGAAAGCCGGCAGCCAGACGCGCGATCGCCTGCGGCTGATCGCCTGCCGGCTGGTAGGCGGATACCAGTTGGAACGGGAATTTCATGGCCACGGACGCCAGTTTGCAGAGACCGACACTGTAATGCAGGCACGCCAGGAACACCGCGGAATCCGCGCAATGTCGTTGGTGTAGCCCGGCGCGATCGGGCACCGGCGGCGGCGCGTGACCCTCGGCCTGCTAGATCGCGCCGTCAGGCAGTGCGGCAAGGCCCCCGGGGCGGATCCAACGCGAACAGATTTGGGAAATTTCGCAGGCGCAATTCAGCTGACTGCCGAGGCGTCCAGCCGCCCCCCCAGCGCAGACTGCACTTCCCACCACCCGACAAGGAGCCCGCCATGTTTCGTCCAACCCAAGTACCCTGCCGCGGTTTCACCCTGATCGAACTGCTGGTCGCGGTCGCAGTCATCGGCATCCTTTTGCTGATCGCGGTACCGTCGTTTTCCGGCGCCTTCGGGCGCACCGACCAACATGCATTGCTGCAGGCCCTGAGCGCCTCCTTCCTCAATGCCCGCACCGCCAGCATGGCCGACAACGAAAACGCCATCCTGTGCCCGAGCAGCGACGGCATTCGTTGCAGCGACGACTTCGCCTGGCAGATCGGCTGGATCGTCGGCGTCGACCACGACGGCAATGGCGATCTTGGCCCCGGCGACAGCATCCTCGAACGCCGCAACGCCTTCGCTGAACCGATCCACATGATCACCAGCAGCGGACGCCGCCGGCTCAAATTCCAGCCGTTCGGCTCCAACGCCGGCAGCAATGCCACCTTCACCCTGTGCAGTCGCCGCGGCAGCGGCGGCGTGCGCGCCTATGCGCTGAGCAATTTCGGCCGCTTCCACGAAGTCCAGCCCAAGCCAGATGCCGCGGCCGCGGCCTGCGCCGGGTTTTGAGGACCGGGGACGGAGGACAGAAAATGTGGGAGCGACGGTACGTCGCGACTGCCTCTTCGACAGCACAGTCGCGACGTACCGTCGCTCCTACAACGTCCCCTGCAAACCGAGTCTTGACGCAAGCCGCCATCGCCGCTTTAATGGCCGGCCTTGTCGTCGTGCGCCACCGCCGATGACCGGCATGCGGCCAGGTAGCTCAGTTGGTAGAGCAGGGGACTGAAAATCCCCGTGTCGGCGGTTCGATTCCGTCCCTGGCCACCACCCTCTTTGGTGGGTCGCTGCCACCGCGCGCTCCGAACTCACACAGACGATTGAATCGAACCGATGCGGTTCGATGATTCGCCCCATCCCTGGGGCTCACCCCTGCGGGGCCGGCTGCGCCGTTCGCGCGCGCTCCTGCGCGCGCAGTCCGTCCCTGGCCACCACCCTCTTTGGTGGGTCGCTGCCACCGCGCGCTCCGAACTCACACAGACGATTGAATCGAACCGATGCGGTTCGATGATTCGCCCCATCCCTGGGGCTCACCCCTGCGGGGCCGGCT
>JBGSKT010000149.1:0-5304 GCA_041741075.1 Lysobacterales bacterium | reverse complement strand
GGTCGCCGAGGCCAGCGCCGGCCTGCCGGTGGGGCTGGAACTCGGCCGGGTATCCGACCAGCCGCTGGCGGTCAGGCGCTCGATCGCCGAATTCGTGCGCACCCTGGGCGAGGCGGTGCTGATCGTGCTGGCGGTGAGTTTCTTCTCGCTCGGCTTTCGCACCGGCATGGTGGTCGCCGCCTCGATCCCGCTGGTGCTGGCGATGACCTTCGCCAGCATGCATTTCTTCGGCATCGGCCTGCACAAGATTTCGCTGGGTGCGCTGGTGCTGGCGCTGGGCCTGCTGGTCGACGATGCGATCATCGCGGTCGAGATGATGGCGGTGAAGCTGGAGCAGGGCATGAGCCGCGTGCGCGCGGCCGCGTTCGCCTATCGGAGCACCGCGTTCCCGATGTTGACCGGCACCCTGATCACCGCCGCCGGCTTCCTGCCGATCGCCACCGCCCAGTCCGGCACTGGCGAATACACCCGCTCGATCTTCCAGGTGGTGACCATCGCCTTGCTGCTAAGCTGGATCGCGGCGGTGGTGTTCATTCCTTACCTCGGTTACCGGCTGCTGCCGGAACACGGGCTGGCCGCGGCCGGCCACCAGGACGCGCACGACCCCTATGCGACGCCGTTCTACCAGCGCTTCCGCGAACTGCTGGAGTGGTGCCTGGAGTATCGCTTCCGGGTGATCGCGGCGACCGTGCTGCTGTTGCTGCTGTCGGTGTTCGGCTTTCGCTATGTGCAGCAGCAGTTCTTTCCGAGCTCGACCCGGTTGGAACTGATGATCGACCTGAAACTGCCCGAGGGCAGTTCGATCCATGCCACCGAAGACGCGGTATTGCGCATGGAGCGCTTTCTGCGTCAGCAGGAGGGCGTGGACAATTTCGTCGCCTACGTCGGCACCGGATCGCCCCGGTTCTATCTGCCGCTCGACCAGCAGCTGCCGCAGGCGAGCTTCGCCCAGCTGGTGGTGCTGACCCAATCGATCGAACAACGCGAGCAGTTGCGCGCCGCCCTGATCGACAAGTTCGAAACCGATTTCAGTGAATTGCGCGGCCGCGTCACCCGACTGGAAAACGGCCCGCCGGTCGGTTTTCCGGTGCAGTTCCGGGTGTCTGGCGAAGACGTGCCGACGGTGCGCCGGATCGCCCGCGAAGTGGCCACGGTGATGCGTGCCAACCGCCAGCTGTCCGGAGTACATCTGGACTGGGAAGAGCCGAGCAAGGTAATCCGGCTGAACATCGACCAGGACCGCGCCCGCGTGTTCGGGGTCAGTTCCGAAGACCTGGCCAACTTCCTGCAAACCTCGATCACCGGCGCGCGTATCAGCCAGTACCGCGAAGGCGACGAACTGATCGACGTGATGCTGCGCGGCCCGGCCGAGGAACGCGCCAAGCTCAGCCTGCTCGATTCGCTGTCGGTGCCGACCGCCTCCGGTACCAGCGTGCCGCTGGCGCAGATCGCCAAAGTCGAATATGGACTGGAGGAAGGCATCCTGTGGCGGCGCAACCGGCTGCCGACGGTGACCGTGCGCGGTGATATCTATGGCGCGATCCAGCCGCCCACGGTGGCCGCCCAGGTCGATCGACAACTGGCCGGCATCCGCGCGCGTCTGCCGCGGGGTTATCTGCTCGAGGTCGGCGGCACGGTCGAAGACAGTGCCCGCGCGCAACGTTCGGTCAAGGCCGGCATGCCGCTGCTGGTGGTGGTCGTGCTGTCTTTGCTGATGATCCAGCTGCGCAGTTTCCCACGCACCTTGCTGGTGTTCCTGACCGCGCCGCTGGGCCTGATCGGGGTGACCCTGTTCCTGCTGCTGTTCAACCAGCCATTCGGGTTCGTGGCGATGTTGGGTACGATCGCGTTGAGCGGCATGATCATGCGCAATTCGGTGATCCTGGTCGACCAGATCGACCAGGACATCGCCCACGGCAGTGCGCCCTGGCAGGCCGTGGTCGATGCCACCGTGCGGCGCTTCCGCCCGATCGTACTGACCGCGCTGGCGGCGGTGCTGGCGATGATCCCGCTTTCGCGCAGTGCCTTCTTCGGGCCGATGGCGGTGGCGATCATGGGTGGGCTGATCGTGGCCACCGTGTTGACCCTGCTGTTTCTGCCGGCACTGTACGCGGCATGGTTCCGCATCCGCCGGCCCGAACCTCGGCCCGCGCACCTGGGCGAGGACCCCTGGCCGGGCGACGAGATCGGACGCGCGGCGGCGCCGGAACGAGTTTGACCATGGTCAGGTCAGGCCAATGACTTCCTGCACTGCGCAATGTCCTCGGCTCTTGCCAAGATGGCGCTTGCCGACTCTGGCCGGAAGCCCCAAACTGGCGGTTTCATGGCTGCCTGGAAACACAAAATCATGACTACGACTGTCCAGCAAGCACGCTTCAACATGGTGGAACAGCAGGTTCGACCCTGGGACGTGACCGATGCCCGGGTGCTTGGCGCCCTGTCTTCGGTGCCGCGCGAGCAGTTTGTGCCGGCGGCGCATCGCGAACTCGCTTTTGCCGATTTGGCCCTGCCACTCGCGCATGGCGAAGTGATGATGCGGCCGCTGCACGAGGGACGGATGCTGCAGGGCCTGGAGATCGCCACTGGCGACAGCGTACTCGAGGTTGGCACCGGCTCTGGTTTCATCACTGCCTGCCTCGCCTTTCTGGCCGCCGATGTGCTCAGCGTCGAATTCCACGCCGACCTGGCCGAGCAGGCCCGCGCCAATCTGCAGTCGGCCGGTTTCGGCAACGCGCGGGTGCAGACCGCCGATGCGCTGGCCGGGTTCGATCCACGCCAACAGTTCGACGTGATCGCGCTGACCGGTGCCGTCGCCAGCGAGCCAATGCAGTTCCGTGGCTGGCTCAAGCCCGGTGGCCGACTGTTTCTGATTCGCGGCCAGTCGCCGCTGCAGGAGGCGGTGCGGATCACGCGTCTGCCGGACGACCGCTTCCAAGAAGCCAGTCTGTTTGAAACCGATTTGCCCTATCTCATCAATGCCGCACCACCCAAGCGCTTCGTGCTCTGACGGTTGGCGTCGGTTCCGGCAACGGACCGCTGCAACCGCGATGCGCTGGCCACAGAAAGGATTGACCATGCCCAAACCCAAGCAATTTGTCCGCATCGCCACCGGCGCCCTCGCTTTTGCGATCAGCGCGGTGGTTTCGGCCACCGATCTGATCGAGGTCTACCAGCTCGCCCGCGCCAGCGATCCGCAACTGGCGGCGGCCGACGCACGCCGGCTGGCAGCGGAAAAAGGCGTGGATATTTCCCGCGCCACGCTGCTGCCGCAGATCAACGGCACCTACGATTTCACCCGCACCGATGTCGATGCCAGCATCTTCAACCCGGGCGGGCAGGATGCTCCTTTTTCGTCCTTGAGCCGCGACCGCTCGGTGATTTTTCAGGGTACCCAGTCGATCTATCGGCACAGCCAATACCTCGATCTGAAAGCCGCACGCGCGCAGAAGGCGAGGGGGATTTCCGACTACGACGCGGCCGTGGACAATCTGCTGTTCCGGGTTGCCGACGCCTATTTCGGTGTGTTGACCGCGCAGACCAACCTGGCTTCGTCCGAGGCCGAGGAAAAAGCCGTCGGGCGCCAGTTGGAACAGGCCGATCAACGCTTCGAAGTCGGCCTGAGTGCGATCACCGATGTGCACGAGGCGCGGGCCCGCTTCGACAGCGCGCGGGCGGCGGTGATCCAGTCGAGGAACGCGCTGGACGATGCCTACGAGGCGCTCAGTGAACTCACCGGCAAGCGCATCGAGACGATCGATCCGCTGCGTGCCGATATCGAGTTGAACCCGCCGCAACCGGACGACGCCGAGCAGTGGGTGACCACGGCGATCGCCAACAGCCCGGCACTGGCGGCCAAGGAAGACGAGCGCAAGGCCGCCGACTATGCCGCCAAGAGCGCCTGGTCCGAGCACCTGCCCTATCTGGATTTTTCGGCGCGCTATTCCGACCGGACCAACCTCGGCGATGTTGCGGCGTTCTCGCTGCGCGACCCGCAGGTGTTTACCATGCAGGTGCTGCTGACCGTGCCGCTGTTCACCGGTGGCGCCACCCAGGCGCGTTATCGTCAGGCGGTCTACAACCGCGATGCCGCCGACGATGCCCTGGAGCAGACCCGCCGCGCCACCGTGCGCCAGACCCGCAACGCCTACCGTGCGGTGATCGCCGGTATCAGCGAAGTGGAGGCGCGCACCCAGGCGCTGGTATCGGCGGCGAGCGCGCTCGAAGCCACCGAAGCCGGCTTCGAAGTGGGCACCCGCACGATCGTCGATGTGCTGCTCAGCCAGCAGCAGAAATACGCCGCCGAGCGCGAATACGCGCGCGCGCGCCACGCCTTCATCCTGGCCAATCTGCAATTGAAGCAAGTGGCCGGAACCATCGACGTTGACGATATCGAGCGCGTCGACCGCATGCTCGAATAGCCCGGATGAAGCGCAGCCGAATCCGGGAGTTTCCACGGTGCCGCCGGTCAATCCGGTATGGGTGAATCGTCAAAGGCTGTACCGCAAAGACGCAAAGACCCAAGGGCGCGAAGAAGTACCGGAGATCCTTCGCGTCTTCGCTGCAACCACCAGACCAGCCCATGTAACCCCTGCGTTGGTTCCGGTTCGGCAGGCCTGGGCGTTGCGAAAACACCGTCGCCCCGGCGCAGGCCGGGGCCCAGTACGGACGCTGGCGGCGACGGCGACGACTGAGTCCCGGCCTGCGCCGGGACGACGCCGTTTGGGAGTCCGGGTCGGGAGTTGGCTGTCAGGTTCCGGTTTGTCCGGATTGGGGTCTATGACCTGCTCCCGAAGCGGGTCGCGATTCCGGTCGACGCCCGGTTGGTTGTTCCCTGGTCTCAGGGCTTCTTGGCCCAGGCCGAGCACCAGCCCTTGGCTTGCACCTTGAAGCCAGGAAACAGCGCGCAGGCGCCGCTTTCGGCGGTGAAGAACTGGCAATTGGTGCAGTCGCTGCCGGCCTTGAACGAGGGATGCTTGGAAGTGCTGGCGTCATCGACATAGCCGAGTGCCTTGGCCTGGGCATTGTCGGCCGGTAGTGGCGGCAGCTCGGCCGCCTGCACGGGCTGGCTGAGCAAGCGACCGAGCACCGGCAGGGCGGTGCCGGCGACGGCGGAACGCAGCAGAAACTGGCGGCGGGAAAGGGGGAATTGCAGCATGTCCGGTTCCTCGGGTGGGATCAGTGGGGTGCCGGCGACGGGCGCAGGCGGGCATTGCTATCTTGCACCGCCGAGTCTACGACCAATTGCCTGAGCCGGCCTTGACCCGGATCAAGCCATGTGGGGCGGGCTCGGTTGGGGTTCAGGCA
>JBGSKT010000148.1:0-3204 GCA_041741075.1 Lysobacterales bacterium | reverse complement strand
CAGGACGGGTCGACACCCGGCTGGGCGAGCCGCCAACGCGCGCCGTAGCGGGCCACTTCCGGGTCCGGCTCCATGCCGATGAACACGCCGGTGCGTTCGCGCGGCAATGGGCCGGTATCGGCCATGGCCTCGCGGCTGGCCTGCAGGATCGCCAACTGCTGCGGCAGGGTTTGCGCCATGTCATGCGGCGGAAAGCGCAGGCCGTCCGTATCGACACGGATGTCGGTCATGCGTCCTTCGCTGCGCGCATCGAGCAAAGCACGATCCGACAGCAGAGCCTCGCGGAACGCTTCGCGGTTGCCTGCAGTGGCGGCCATCACGCCGAGGCCGACGATCGCCAGCGGGATCGAGCTCCGCACGGGAGCTGTCGACTCCAAGTCCGCATCCAACTCGGCATCAAGCTCCGGATCGTCCTGGGAAACAATCAGATGCGCGTTGTTGCCGCCAAAGCCGAAAGCTGAAATGGCGGCGATTCGCGGCGTTTCGCTGGGCCAGTCCTCGATCGCATGCAGCAGTCGGAATGGCGATGACTGCAGGGCAGGGCTGGGCGTTTCCGCGTTCAAGGTCGGCGGTCGCTGGCCGGCCTGCATGGCTTCCATCACTTTGATCAGCCCGGCGGTGCCGGCAACAGTGATCAGATGGCCGAGGTTGGATTTCAGCGAACCGATCGGCACGTGATCCAGACCGGCGAAGACCGCTGCGCTGCTGGCGATCTCGGTGGCATCGCCCACCGGCGTGCCCGTTGCATGGCATTCGAGCAGGCCGATGCGCTCGGGACCAAACCCCGCCGATGCGTAGGCGGCCTGCATGGCCCGTCGCTGGCCTTCTTCGGCCGGCGCCAACAGGCCCTTGCCACGGCCATCGTTGGACAGGCCGATCCCGCGAATGACGCCATGGATGACGTCGCCATCGCGACGCGCATCCGCCAGCGGCTTCAAGGCGACAAAAGCCGCGCCTTCGGCCGGCAACAGGCCATCGGCATCGCGGTGGAAAGGGCGCGACTGGCCGCTGCGGCTGAGCGCACCGAGCGCGCAGAAACCGACATGCAGGAACAGGTCGTCCGCGCCCTGCACGGCGCCGGCCAGCATCAGGTCGGCACTGCCTTCCTGCAGGCGGTCGCAGGCCAATTTGATCGCGTACAGCGAACTCGCGCAGGCGGCATCGATGCAGTGGCTCCCGGCATTGAGCGCCAGCGCCCGCTTCAACAAGTCGGCGGTGCCCGAACTCATCTGGCGATTGCGTGCGTCGCCATCGCCGTTGTCATTGCGATTGTCATCACCACGCCACACGCCCTCGGCGAAAGCCGCCATGCGCTCGCTGGGAAAACCGAGATTGCCGAAGACCGCGCCGACGCGCTGGTCGGCGTTCTGATGACATTCGCGCTGCGCTTCGCGTGCGCAGTGCAGGGTCCAGGCGACCAGCGGCGCGAGTCCGTCGAATTCGGTGGCGGCGATGGCGAAGCCGCTCGCATCCCAGACGTCCTCGAACCCGTGCACATAGCCGCCACGGTCCGACCAGCTGCGGTCGGGATCGGCGGCGTCGGTGCTGCACAGCACGGCAGCCGGATCGATGCGCCAGCGCCCTTCAGGCACCGGAGACAGCAGGTCGCGACCCTCGGCGACGGCTTTCCAGAGTTGCGCAGGCGAGAGCGCACCAGGCAGCACGCAGGCGCGCCCGACGATGGCGATGGGGGAGAACGTCATCGTCAGACCAGTGCGTGGTTGTGGACGCCCAGCATTTCGGCGACACATTGCCCACGGGCATCGGAGAAGACGATATCGGTAGTAAGCGCGGTCGGTCCGAGCTTGCGTCGATACGCCGTGGCATTGATCAGGCCGGCACACGGCTCGCCATGCGTGCGGATCTGGTCGATACCGGTCGGCAGGTTCGCCCCAGCCAGCAGATGCTGTCCGAACACCACCGCCAGTTGCAGACCGGCATCGAGCGCGGCGACGTCGAACTGCCAGGTTTCACCCTCCCAGCCGGCGTGCGATACGCCGCGCACCGTCGCGGCAATACCGTGCTCACTCATGCCTTCGAGGTCTTCGATCAACTCGAACGCGCCACGATGGAACAACAGATCCTGATACAGCGGCGCACCCTGCCAAGTCTCAAGAGACAGGGATGGATGGTCTGTCTGCGAAGAGAGATGCGCGGGCTGCGACTGGGGCAGGAGGACGACGCGTGCGCTGTATCGGGGCTGACCTTGGCCGTCGCAAAGACGCATCAACATCTGGATGTCGCCGCTGTGTGCCAGCGGGGTCGCTTCGATGCTGAAACGGTCGCCGCCGTTCTCGAAACCGGCAAGGCGGATGCCTTTCAAGACCTTGATGTCATGCACGCTCGCCTGGAACAGCCCCGGGCGGAAACTACGGGCAGCGCGGCTGAACCATTCGGCGGCGAGCACCAGCGGCAATACCGGCTGGCCTTTGATCGCGTGGCCTTCCAGATAGGCATGGCTGGCTCGACCCACGGCGATTTCAAGGGACTGCACCCGCGCGTCGGCACCTTCGAACAGCAGGGCTTCGGGGCGTGGTTCGCCGCCGAGCACCAGTTCAACCTGATCGACCTGCGCGCCGGCCATTTCCCGCGCGAACATCATCGCGCCCTCGGCCAGACCGATCATCGGCACACCGAGCGCGGCGAAACGGTCGCGAAGATGCGGCGTGACCATCCCGCCTTCCCACGGCCCCCAGCCGAATGATTTGGCGACGACACCGGGACGACGGCGAGACTCGGCCCACATCACTTTCGCCAGCACGTCATTGGCCATCGCGTAGTCGGCCTGCCCGGTATTGCCGCAGCGGGCCGAGACCGACGAAAACACGGCCAACAACTTGATCGGCTCTGCCTGGGTGGCTGAGAGCATGGCGCGCAGCCCCTCGACTTTGGGTTCGAAGACCGCATCGAACATGGCATCTGTTTTCTCGGCGATGCGCTTGTCCGCCAGCACGCCAGCGGCATGGACCAGACCGCGCACCGGTCCCCAATGCCGATGGACATCGGCCAGCAGCGCCTGCACAGCATCGGCATCCGCCACATCCACGGCGTCGTAGCGGGCGAGGGCGCCTGCCTCGGTGATCGCGGCCAGCGTGCTGCGGATGTCGCGACCCGCCTGTACCTCGCGCACGCGCTTGAGCAGTTCTGCGGGCGTCGGTGTACTCCCGCCGGCGCGGGCATGTTCGAGCAGGGCCCGCTTGAGCC
>JBGSKT010000147.1:0-1860 GCA_041741075.1 Lysobacterales bacterium | reverse complement strand
GTCCAGCGTGGCCGGCGCCAGGTCATGCCGAGCGCAGTACTGCCGACGCGAAAGACCACTGCCCGCGAACCGCTCTACATGCCGCGCCCACACCCGCCGCCGCTCCACCGCACTCGCCATGACCTGCTCCCCAGTGATTGACCGGGCGCGAGGGTGGCGGGCGCAAAGCCAGGCGGGGAAGGTGGCGTGGGCAGACGCTTACGGTCTTCGGCGAAGGTCAGCCGGCATCGCTGCCCGTACCCTGCCCCACTCATTCCGCCGGCCAACGCAACACCCGATTGAGCCGCGCGATGATCGCATCGATCTGCTCGGCGCTGGGGGCACCTTCCAACACATGCAGCCACTCGCGCTGGACCAAGACCCGCCGCGTCGCCTGCATCGCCAGATCCAGCCGATCGATCCGGATGCGGCAACGGCAGTCCGAATCCTGATAGTCGATCTCCGTTTCGTGAAAGTCCAGATCGCGACGCCGCAGCTTCCAACCGAAGTCGAGCGCGATGGTCTGGTCGGTGGCATGAAGGTAGATGAAATCGTCCGTGTCGCGCATTGTGGGTTCCTTCCGTGGTGTTGATCCGCTTCCCTGCATGTGTCAATACAAGACCTGACCCCAGCTCTCCTCGGGCAGGCTGGCAGCCAGCCGCTGGTTCAGCGCATTGACCGTGTAGGTCGAGGTGGCGCCGAGCGCGTCGGTCTCGGTGCGCAGATTGCCATCGGCGTCGTAGCTGCGACTCAGAATCTCGCCGAGTTGATCGCGGCTCGATTGCAGGCGATGCAGCGCGTCGTACTGGTGGGTCAGTTCACGACCATTGGCCAGCCGCTCGCGGATGCGGTTGCCGACGCCATCGTAGTCGGCGGTGGTGACCTGATCGGCGCGCGGACCGCGGGTCTCGATCACCCGGTTCGCTGCGTCCAGGGTGAAGCGGACCGTACCCCCACGCGCATCGATCCGACTCTCGACCTCACCGTTCGGGAAGTAGGTGCTGTGGCTGATGTTGCCGTTGCCATCGGTGCTTGCGATGTTGCGGTTCGCGGCGTCGTAGACGAAGCGCCGCGTGCGGACGATCGCGTCCTGCCCGCTGACGATCTCAGTCAGCTTGTTGCCGTTCGGGTCGTAGGCGAGTTCCGTGGTGCGGGCCGGCTCCTGGATCCGGGTCACCCGGTCGAAGGCATCGAAGGCCCGCCAAGTCTCCCGGCCCAACGGATCGGTCGTGCGGAGCGGGTTGCCGGCGTTGTCGGGCGCGACCTTGGTCACCCGGTCACCCCCTGCCCCGCCCAACTGGCGGGTCTCGGTGCGGAAGTACAGCGGGTGGTCGTAGGCGGATTCAGTGATGCGGGTCGGGGAGTTCGGGCCGGCCACGGTCTCGGATAAGATATGGCCGAGCGCATCGACCGTGAGCGTGGTGACCTTGCCGAGCGGCGCGGTGGTGGTAACCAGTCGATTGGCGTTGTCGTATTCGAAGCGCGTGAGGTTGCCGCGGAAGTCGGTCTCGGTGACCTTGTTGCCATTGCCGTCGTAGGTCAGCGTGCGGCTGTCGCCCAGCGCATTGGTCACCGACAGCAGGCGGCCGAGCGGATCAAACGTCGATACGGTGACCTGCCCCACTTCGTCGGTCGCGGTCTGGATGCGTCCGGCATTGGCATAGACCGTGCGCCGGGTGCCGCCGCCTTGACCGAGCAAGGTGCTGGCCACGCGCCGGTCCGAGGCATCGTAGCTGTAGGTGGGTGAGGGCGTGCGCTTAGCCGATGCCCCCAGGCATGATGAGCCCCGGCCTGCGCCGGGGCGTTGATCTTGGACTGGGCCCCGGCCTGACCAGCTTCGCTGTTGAAAACCGCCGGGGCGACGTTGTCGGCTGCACGACC
>JBGSKT010000146.1:0-6957 GCA_041741075.1 Lysobacterales bacterium | reverse complement strand
CTGGTGGCGGCGGTTGAACCGCTGCGTGTACACCCCGTTCAACTCGCGCATGCCACGGCTGAGCCCGCCTTTGCGCGTCTCGATCAGCAAGTGGTAGTGGTTGTCCATCAAGCAATACGCCCACACCCACCAATCGAAGCGCTCGGCGCTCTGCCACAAGCCATCAAGAAAGGCGTGGCGATCCCGATCATCGAAAAAGATCGGCTCTCGCGCATTGCCACGCGCCATCACATGATAGACGGCACCATCGAACTCGATTCGCAGCGGGCGGGACATTGGGCAAGGTTAAACCGTAACCGCCGATGTGTCAATACAAGACCTGACCCCTGCTCTCCTGCTCTGCTTCTGCTCTTTCTGCCCTTTCAATCACGCTTAAGACATATCACCCCGATATTCTGAGTACGCGGGGTAGATAGCGTCGCCAGTTCAAAATAATTGTTGCTGCCGGTTTCGAGAAAATAATACATTGCACCACGGATATCCGTAATAGCCAGTTCACGCAGGGTTCCATCCTCATTAAGGCGCAATCGCACCTCAGCATTCGATCGAAGGCCAATACGTCCTGGATCAAATCCAAGTGGAATGGTGTGAGTTCCAAGCCCAAATAGTTCGTTACTCGCGCGCTTGAGCTTTGTTTGGTCGTAAACGGTTGGCAAGCTCTGATGCCACTCCGCCAAGATCGCTACGACCGCTGGATCTCGCAGGCCGTTTATATATCGATCACATTGACGCTGGCGTGGGTCGTCTATCGAGCAAGCGCTCGCAACCAGAACCAGAAGCAGTATCCATCCGGTCAATATATTGCCTCTGCACAGTCCCATCACTTGCCCCCGCGGTAGTTATAACCCCAATCTGCAAAAGGCTTGACAGAATTAATCTGATTAACGTTTCGAAAGCGCTCGCTCCAAGAGCCCGCTGTCGCGGCATCGAGCAGGTTGTGGGCTTCGATCGCCCGGTGAAGCGTTCCAATTGTTGCACCGTGTGCTGCCCAGATGATTCCTTGATAATAATAATTCACGTCCGATCCATTTTGAACCCCAGAGAAAGGAGCGGGAGCATTGACGATGTTGTATTTGGCTCCAAACAAAGCGCTATGCCCAAACCGGCTATCACCAGTGCCTTCGCTGGCAAATGGCCCAAATTCCTCGTCCGACATATCCTTTAAACCTAACGAGCCGGCCAATTCAAAATCCGCCTGAACGACCGTCTGGAAATCACTCCATTCGATATTAACTGGACGACTTTTATCGGCGAAAAAACTGTCTCGAACTCGGTCCACGATGGCGAACGCACGCTCCTGCAGCTCATCGAAAGCCCGCTTTTTTGCGACTTTTGTGGCTTCATCATTAAACGCTCGGGAAAACGCCGCCGTGACCGCCCCATTCGCAAACTTCCCGCCGCTGACTGCCGAGGCGGTGCCGCCTACCATGGCTGCTACTACCACACGCTGCGGGCTGAAGCCCTTGTTGCTGCTGTTGACTTTGCCGATCGCCGGGCTCAGCGCCTGGGTTACTCCGGCGCTGGCGAAGCCATCGCCGAACTTGCCGCCTTGCAGCCGGTTCATGATGCCTCCGGCGAGGGCGTGCGACAAGACCTTGCCTGCGAACTGACCCGTCGAGAGACCGCTGCCAAAGAACCCACCGCTTTGACTTGCCAGAGTGTCGAAGTGCTGGCCGATGCCATAGAACAACACCGCGCTGAAGGCGCCGAACAAGCCGCCCGTGAGCGTGCCGGAGGTGATCACGCCGGCTACGAATCCGGTCGCCGCCGCCACCGCCAGATTGGACCAGGCCAACGGTGCCAGCGCCGGCACGAACGTGGTCAAGGCCACCGAGACGATGGTACGCCAATACTTGCTGAAGAACGATAGTCCGGTCGGGTCGGTGAACGAGAGCGGGTTATTCAGGACATAGGTATAGCGGTTCAGGTTCTGCGCGTTGAGCGGTTCCTGCACGATCGGGTCGGCCGAGAGCATGCGGCCCAGGGCCGGGTCGTACAGGCGCCCGTTCATGTGCACGATGTTGGCCGCGTCGATGTGCTCGTGCCCGGTGAAACCGCGCGTGGTGTTGACCGGCACCCCGGGCGCCAGCGCCGCATCCGACCAGGTATCGACGCTGCCGAGGTGGTCGCAAGGAATGCGAATGTAGGCTGGCGGTGAACGCAGCGAACCCCAGTACTGCCGCTGCGCTTCTTCCGGGCTACACCGCTGCGATGATAGGTGGGACGAGTGCGTCCCACCTATCGATCATTGGGCAAGGCAAAGACCTCTACCGACTACTCGAATCCATTCTTGAACAGCACGTCGGGGTTGGCCCCCGCCGTAATGGTGGTGGCGTTGACGCAAAAGCCGGTGATGGTGCCGACATCCTGGCCGGCACCATCCACCGCAGTGAATCGCCAAGTCGAATTGAGATCGAGGCCATTGAATGCGGACAGGGGATTCTGCGGTGTGATCACTCCACTGATTCCGGGCGGCGTGGCGGCACAGGCAATTGCCGTCAACGCCTGGTCATCGAAGGTCGCCGCGACATTGTCGATCTGACAACCGTTGCCGCCCAGCCGCGACCCAAGGATCACCGTCGTCCCGCTGACCACGTGGGTGATGCGCACGCTCAGATCGCCCGGCCAGGTGTGGGTGATCGCCGCAGAGACATCGACATCGCTGAGCACACCGGCGGTAGCCACGCTCAGGTCGGCAAAGGCACCGGTCGGGTTATTGTCCGGGATCGGCACTGCCGCCCCGGTGTAGCAGCTGTTGACCACCGTGGTGACCCCGGTGGTAAAGCTGCGCACGGCCGAATTCGCGCCATCGCCGCAGATGTTGTTCGGACGCACACGCCAGAAATACTCGGTTTCGGTCAACAAGCCGGTGGCGGTTGCTGTGGTGTTGCTGACCGTGGCGCTGAATACGATGCTGTTGAAACCGGCGTCGGTGGCCACTTCAACCAGATACTGGCTGGCGCCGGTAACCGCATTCCAGCTCAGCATGGCCGCCGTCGATATGCCGACCGCGGCATCCACCGGGCTGACCAGGGCCGGTGCCGCCGGTGCGCCGGCAAACACATTCACGGTGAAGTTCTGGTTGCGCACGATCGGCGTGCCGCTGGTATCGGTGCCGCGCACGGTTACAGTCTGCGGACCGCCCACGGCCGCACCCGAGGTGCCGAGATTGAGTGTGGAATTCACCCCGCCCGCAGTGGGCGAGACCGGATTGGGCGAGAACACCGCGGTCGGGAACACCGAAGCGTTCAGTCCCGGCGTGCTCAGGGTGACCGTGCCGGTATAGCCGACCACTGCGGTCAGCGAAACCGCGACCGGCGTCACGGCGGAACCCGCGCAGACATCGGTGCTGCTGGTATTGAGGCCCATCAGATAGGTGGGTGCCGCGACCACGTTCTGCACGCGGCCGAAGAACGAACGTTGCGAAACCGTGCTGGGCGGGGTGACGATGCGGTTGTCGGTCCAGGTCATGCCGATCTGGTCGTTGCCTGCTGCCACTGACAGTCCGTTGTAATCGCCCCACTCCTGTCCATCGGCGATGTTCTGCGATACCACCGAAGAAACCCGGGTTTCCTCGGTCCAGCTCAGGCCGCCATCACTGGAAACGACGTAGTACCAGTCGGCCTTGTCGCGCAGGCCGGCGCCGGAATTGCGAGTGTCCTGAAATCCGACATGCACATTGCCGATGCCATCGACATCCATCCACGGCTGGAAGCGGTCGACGGTGGTCTGGTCGGCGGTCGAGTGCGGAGTGGCGGCAACCGTCCAGGTTACGCCCAGGTCATCGGAGTAGGCCACGCGGATCCAGGCGTGGGTTGCGGCCGCTGAGCCAGACCCACCGCCGGGACTGCCGGCGGCCTGGTTTTCATCGGTGGTGGCGATGTACACACGGCCGTCGTGTGGACCGCCACTGTTATCCACATCGATGGCCACGTAGATGAACGCGCGGCGCGTCTCCATGGCCGGAATCGCCATGTCGAAATCGCCCCACAGATCGTAGGCGGCGGCACTCAGGCCCGCGCCGGCACCATTCAGATCGACGAAGCTGACGCCGCCATCGTCGGAGCGGATCACACGAATCTCGGTCGAACCATTGGTCACCGATGGCCAAGCCATATACACCCGGCCCTGGCGATCAGTGGCGACATCGCTACCGATGCCACGCTCCTCAGCGGTGAGCGAGATCGGTGCGGCCCAGGTCATCGCTGCGCCCCCATTCACCGGCGCCGCGGTCGAGCGCGCAAACTGCATCACGTTGCCCTGGTGCCAGGTGAGGTAAGCGCGCCCCAGGAACGGTGAGATCGGCGAATGATCAACGGTAATGAACTCTTTGTCGGAGCTGGCACTGGAAACATTGACCGGCCCCTGCCAGGTCTGGCCGTTATTGAACGACCAGTACACGGTCGAGCAGAAGCCACCACAACCATTGCCGAGCGTGGCTGCATAGGCAATGGCACCGTCCGGCGACCAGGCCATCGCCGGATCGCAGCAGGTGCTGGGCAGGGCACCGGAATTACCCCAGGTCTGTCCGCCATCGCTGGAAAACGACATGCGCTGTCCACCCGAACCGTTCGATCCGGCAATGACGATATTGGGATTGGTCGGGTGGTATTCGATGGTGGTTTCGTTGTCGCTCAGCGTGCCGTCGAAAGGCAGCTCACCCAGCACCGGCGCTGCCTTCGGCAACGGATCGGTGGCGAGCAACAAGGGCTTGGGCGGGTTTTTCGGATCCGGGTGGCTGTACTTGCCGAGCCCCTTGCGTTGCAGCACACCGTTCTGCAGCAGACCGCCAAACCGATACTGGAACTCCTTGTCGACCTCGCGCGGATAGTAGCGATCCAGCGGAAAGCCCTGGGCGGCCATCTCGCGGCGCTTCATTACCTTGAAAAAGGCCGGGACGCCGTGGACGTAGTAATCCTTGGCCGGCAACACCGCAATGTCGGCGGCGGTCAACTGGTAGTTGCGGTCGTCCCACGGACCAAAAGCCAGCAGCGCGGCGTAGTCCACGCTGGCGTCGACGCCGCGGGCATTGTCCGGCTTGATCATCGACTCGGCAGCAGACGCACCACCCACAGCTACAACCAACCACAGCATCAGTACAAACAAGGCCCGCACACACAGCAATCGAGACGACATGGTGGACTCCGAACCTGCCCCCGGGCAGAAGAGCGCCGATGATACAGCACGATTTTGGCTAACGATAGGCGGCGTCTGGCGGCCTGTTTGCCGCTGGCAATGCAGCCACGGATTGCTTGTAGGCGGGCGGCGCGGGCACCAAGCGTTTGTGGAGCACGGCAAGGTTTTGGCCGATAATGCCGGGCTCGCTTGCCATCGATACCCCATGACCACACCGACTTGCAATTTCGAACAGCAGGAACTGAAGGACTACGCCGAGCGCGCCTACCTCGATTACTCGATGTATGTGGTGCTGGACCGGGCGCTGCCCTTCGTCGGTGATGGGTTGAAGCCGGTGCAGCGGCGGATCATCTATGCGATGAGCGAGCTCGGGCTGGATGCTGGCGCCAAGCCGAAGAAGTCGGCGCGCACCATCGGCGATGTGATCGGCAAGTTCCATCCGCACGGCGACAGTGCCGCCTACGAGGCGATGGTGTTGATGGCGCAGCCGTTTTCCTATCGCTATCCGCTGATCGAGGGACAGGGCAACTTCGGCTCCAGCGACGACCCCAAGAGTTTCGCGGCCATGCGCTACACCGAGGCCAAGCTGGCGCGGGTGGCCGGGCTGCTGCTCGACGAAATCGACCAGGGCACGGTCGACTGGAGCGCCAATTTCGACGGTACCTTGCAGGAACCGAACTGGCTGCCGGCGCGGCTGCCGCAGGTATTGTTGAACGGCACTACCGGTATCGCGGTCGGCATGGCCACCGACATTCCGCCGCATAACCTGCGCGAGCTGGCCAGCGCCTGCATCCGCCTGATCGACGAACCAGATTGCAGTGTGCGCGACTTGTGCGAGCACGTGCTCGGCCCGGACTACCCGACCGACGCCGAGATCATCACCCCGCGCGAGGAACTGCTGAAGCTCTACGAGACCGGTTACGGCGGCCTGCGCGCGCGCGCCGTGTTCACCCGCGAAGACGGCAATATCGTGATCACCGCTCTGCCCTATCAGGTCTCGCCGAGCAAGGTGCTGGAGCAGATCGCGGCCCAGATGCGCGCCAAGAAGCTGCCCCTGGTCGAGGATCTGCGCGACGAGTCCGACCACGAGAATCCGATCCGGCTGGTGATCGTGCCGCGCAGCAATCGGGTCGATGCCGACGAGCTGATGGGACATCTTTTCGCTACCACCGATCTGGAAAAGAGCTTTCGGGTCAACATGAACGTGATCGGCCTGGATGGCCGGCCGGCGCTGAAAAACCTCAAGACCATCCTCGGCGAATGGTTGAGCTTCCGCACCGAGACCGTGCGCAAACGCCTGCTGTTTCGCCTGGAGAAAGTCGAGAAGCGTCTGCACCTGCTCGATGGCCTGCGTCTGGTGTATTTGAATCTGGATGAAGTGATCCGCATCGTGCGCAGCGAGGACGAGCCAAAGTCGCGCCTGATCGAGCGCTTCGGCCTGTCCGAGGTCCAGGCCGATTACATCCTGGAAACCAGGCTACGCCAATTGGCGCGGCTGGAAGAGATGAAGATCAAGGGCGAGATCGACACGCTCGAAGAAGAGCGTGCGCGCCTGGGCAGCCTGCTCAAGTCGAAGGATCGTCTGCGCACCCTGATCAAGGACGAGATCAGGAAGGACGCCGAGGCCTTTGGTGATCGCCGCCGCTCGCCGCTGATCGCGCGGCAGAACGCGCAGGCGCTGGCCGAATCCGAGCTGATCGCGACCGAGCCGGTGACCATCGTCTTGAGCGAAAAGGGCTGGGTGCGCTCGGCCAAGGGGCACGAGGTCGATGCCGCCGCGCTTGCCTATCGCGAGGGCGACCGCTTGCTGTCCTGGTGCCG
>JBGSKT010000145.1:0-5437 GCA_041741075.1 Lysobacterales bacterium | reverse complement strand
GGCGGCAACCGCGATCACCAGCGCCGCCACCAGCGCGTAGCGCAGCGGCCGGGCGATGCGGCCGATCTGGTCTTGCTGCCAGCGCGCGAATGGCCCAAACGGCACCAGCAGGAACAAGGGCGCGGTCAGGATGGCAAACAGCAGGCCGAAATACGGCGGCCCGACCGAGACCTTGCCCCAGCCCATGGCGTCGGCGATCAGCGGATACAAGGTACCGAGCAGGACCATCGCCATCGCCGAAACCAGCAGCAGATTGTTGACCAGCAACAGGCTCTCGCGCGAGACCGGCGCAAAGCCGGCATCAACCGCGAAACGCGGCGCCCGCCGGGCGTACAGCGCGAGCGCCCCGCCGGTGACGATGCCGAGGAAGGTCAAAACGAAGATGCCGCGCGCCGGGTCACTGGCGAAGGCGTGCACCGAGGTCAGCACCCCGGAACGCACCAGAAAAGTTCCGAGCAGACTGAGCGAAAACGCCATGATCGCAAGCAGCAGGGTCCAGCGCAGCAGCTGCCCGCGCTTCTCGGTCACCGCCTGCGAATGGATCAGGGCGGTGCCGACCAGCCAGGGCATGAACGAGGCGTTCTCGACCGGATCCCAGAACCACCAGCCGCCCCAGCCGAGTTCGTAATAGGCCCACCAACTGCCGAGCGCGATGCCGAGGGTTAGCAACGACCAGGCGACCAGGGTCCACGGGCGCGACCAGCGCACCCAGCGCGCATCGACGCGGCCTTCGATCAGGGCCGCGACCGCGAACGCAAAGGCGACCGCAAAACCGACATAGCCCGCGTACAGCATCGGCGGATGCACGATCAGGCCGAAATCCTGCAACAGCGGATTGAGATCGGCGCCGTCGGCCACACCCGGCAGTTCACGCATGAACGGATTGGAGGTGGCGACGATGAACAGCAGAAAGCCGAAGGAAATCAGCCCCAGCACCGACAGCACCCGCGCCCGGAACGCCGGTGGCAGATTGCCGCTCAGAATGGCGACCATTACCGTCCAGATCGACAGCATCAGCGACCACAACAGCAGCGACCCTTCGTGCGCGCCCCAGACCGCCGAGATGCGGTAGCGAAGCGGCAACTGCAGGTTGGAATTTTCGGCCACGTAGGCCACCGAAAAATCCTGCACCACGAAGGCGTGGGCAAGGATCAGGAAGGCGAGTACAACCAGCCCGAACAGGCTGATCGCGGCACTCGGCGCCAGCGCCATCCAGCGGCTCTGGCCAGTGGCGGCGCCGATCAGCGGCACGGTGCCCAGTACCAGCGCCATCAGCAGGGCCAGGATCAGGGTGAACTGGCCGATCTCGGGAATCATTTCGCTGCCTCCTCGGCCTGCTTGATCTTGGCCCGGGCGATCGCATCGGCGACTTCCTTGGGCATGTATTTCTCGTCGTGCTTGGCCAGCACCTCGTCGGCGCGGAAGTGATCGCCATCGACCAGGGAACCGGTCGCGACCACACTCTGGCCCTCGCGGAACAGGTCGGGCAGGATGCCGCTATAGGACACATCGATCTGCTTGAAGCGGTCGGTGACCACGAAGGCCACCGCCAGCGTTCCCGGGCTGCGCTGCACCGACCCCTCCAGCACCACGCCGCCCAGGCGGAAGCTCTTGCCGACCGGAATTTCGCCGGCGCGGATGTCGCTCGGGCTGACGAAGTGCTGCAGGTTCTGGCGCAACGCGACCAGCACCAGGGAAGTGGCGATGCCCAGCGCGGCCAGCGCAAGGCCGATCAGGATCAAACGGCGACGGCGAATCGGGTTCATGTTCGGGTCCTCTTGGCGACGCGCTTGGCGCGGGTGGCGAGATCACGTAACAACTGGCGCCGGCGCAGCAGCGGCAGCAGCAGATCGAGCGCCAGAAACAGCGCAAACGCCGCGTACGAGGCGACGATGAAGGGAGTCGGATTCATGGATTAGGTTCCTCGGGCACCGCCGCCGGCAGCAGCTTCTGCACCCAGTCCTTGCCGGATTCCATCGCGATCAGCTCGATCCGGGCACGCTGCATCAGGCTGGCCGCGAACCAGAATTTGCTCGCCACCGCGACCAGCAACATCGGCCACAGCATGCTCGCGTCGATCGCGCTCTTGCCGGCCAGCAGATTGATCGAGCTGCCCTGGTGCAGGGTGTTCCACCAGTTCACCGAGTAGTGGATGATCGGTAGATTGGCGAGCCCGATCAGGGCCAACAAAGAGGCCGCACGCGCGCCCTTGCGACGGTCGTCGAAGGCATGGAACAGGCCAAGCACGCCGAAATACAAAAACAGCAGCACCAGTTCCGAAGTCAGCCGCGCGTCCCACACCCAGTAGGTGCCCCAGGTCGGGCGCCCCCACAGCGAACCGGTGATCAGGGTGACCGCGGTGAAGCCCATGCCGATCGGCGCCGCCGAGATCAGCAGTACCTCGCTGATCTTGACGTGCCAGACCAGGGCGAGCAGGCCGAAAAACGCCATCGCCGCGAAGATGAACATCGACATCCACGCCGCCGGCACATGGATGTACATGATCCGCGCGCTCTCGCCCTGCAGATAATCGGCCGGTGCCCGGACCAGGCCGAGATACAGGCCGACCACGCCGAACACCACCGTCAGCACCCAGAACCACGGCAGCAGACGCCCGGCCAGGCGGTAGAACTCGGGTGGCGAGCCGGTCTTGTGGAACCACAGCCAGAGTGGATGCATCGGGGTTGTCATCGGTCAACTCGCAGAGAGTTTCAGGGCGGAAGCACAAACCAGGGGGCCGAATGCCAGCGCCAGAACGGTTCCGGCGGCGAGCAACAACAACGGTTGCAGGGCATTGGCGCCGGTCAGGGATGCCTCGACCGCGCCAGCACCAAAGATCAGTGCCGGCACCGCCAAGGGCAGAACGATCAGCGACAACAGAATACCGGAGCGGCGCAGGCTGGCGGTGAGTGCGGCCGCACAGGCGCCGAGCACGCTCAACTGCGGCGTCGCCAGCACCAGGGCCAGCACCAGGGTGCCGCTGCCACGCGCCGGCATACCAAGCGCGTACGCGATCAGCGGCGCCAGAACAATCAGCGGCAGCGCGGTGGCCAGCCAGTGCAGAAAGATCTTGCCGGCAACCAGCACGGACAGCGGCTGGCGGCTGACCAGCATCGCATCCAGGCTGCCGTCTTCCAGATCGCTGCGGAACAGATTGTCGAGCGAAAGCAGACTCGCCAACAGCACAATCACCCAGGCGACGCCACCGGCAACGCGGGCCAAGCGCCCCGCCTCCGGACCCAGCGCCAACGGGAACAGCGTGGCTACCATGAGCGCGAACAGGATCGGATTCAACAGCTCGCCGCGACGCCGCCACAGTCCGAGCGCATCACGCTGCAGCAGCCCGCCCAGGGCGGCACTCGCCGAACTAGCCATGGGCACACTCCATCGGTTGGCGCCGCAAGCTGGACACCGCCGGATCAAGCATGCCATGCGCGGTGATCACCGCAGAACCGCCGCGCGCGATATGGGTTTCCAGCATGCGGTCTACCAGGCGGTGACCTTCGCGATCGAGATTGGCGTACGGCTCATCGAGCAGCCACAGCGCGACCGGAGCGAGCAGAGTGGCGGCCAGTGCAGCACGTTTTTTCTGACCCGCCGACAAAAAACGCAACGGCGTGTCCTCGAAGCCTTCCAGGCCGACGCTCTTCAGCGCGCCAGCGATCGAACTACCCTGGCGCAGCCCGTTCAGCCGGGTAGTGAAGCGCAGGTTCTCGCGTGCGCTCAGATCGAGCTTGAGCCCGCCCTGGTGGCCGAGAAAAACCAGCGGCAACTGCGCCTGCTGTTCGGCCGGTTCACCCTCGCGCCAGACCGAACCCTCACTGGCTTCGAGCAGCCCGGCCAGCACCCGCAGCAGGGTGGTCTTGCCGCTGCCATTGCCGCCTTCGACCAGCAACACCTCGCCGGCCCGCACCGATAGATTCATCGGCCCGAAGATCGGTTCGTCCTGGCGCGCAAAGCCGAGCGCCCTGGCCTCGATCCGTGGTGGCGCATCATCGCTTCGGTTCATTGCCTGGCAAGGTCGTGGTCATGGGCCACCATGCTAACCAGGCCCGGCCGCGGGTGCATGATTAGAATCAAATAAACCGCTAATCGCGGGCAGCGAGCCGAGCGGCCACAATGCCTGCTGCGGTTGTGGGAGCGACGGGCACGTCGCGACGGTCGCTCCGAAGCCCAAGTCGCGACGTACCGTCGCTCCCACGAGAGCTGCGCCGGCCCGCTTCGGTCACACCGCAACCTGATGTGGACATCAGCGTGGCGGCACGATGGCAATACAGCGCTCCGGCCCACCGCGGATAGCGCGCAGATAGACCCGCAACTGGCTCTTTTCGACCAGCGCCCCGCTCGCCGCGATCTGCGTCTCCAGCAGGCGATGCAATTCGACCAGGTTGTACCAGGGCACGGTCGGAAAGGCGTGGTGGCCGATGTGCCAGTTGATGTTGTTCCAGAAGAACGAGTGCAGCCGGTTGGAAGTCACCGTGCGGGTGCCGGCCGGGTTGCCGACATTCCACGGCGTGCCGTAATGCTCGGCGACGAAGCGCATGGAATTGAACTGCGAGAAAAAGAAAATCGGCCACAGCCACAGCGCCAGCGTCTTGCCCAGCACCCCATGCCGTTCGGCCCAGGCCAACACCAGCCAGTACACCGTCACCTTGAGCGCGGTCTCGAATAAGTGGATCGCCCATTGCCGCCGGTTGAAGCGGGTGAACGGATAGATGAAGTTGAAGTGCACGAAACTGAGCACGCCGCCGAGCGCCAGATAGGCATAGAACAGCAGAAATTCCGGCCAGCGGCGCCGGCCCATCATGAAGGCGTCCGGGTCGCGCGCGGTGCGGTTGTAACGGTGGTGTTCCAGATGGTCGGTCTTGAAAGCGATGAACGGGGCGAACAGCGGAATCATCAGCACGATGCCGAACGCCAGATTCAGCCCGGGGCGGTTGAACAGCGCATTGTGCGTGGCATCGTGCATGAACGTCACCATGCCCATCCACAGATAGCCAATGCCAATGTAGGCCAGCCAGCGCAGCGCGGTCGAGTCGGTGGTCCAGGCGGTCCAGCCGAGCATCAACATCAGCCCGATGAACAACGGCATCTTGAGCAGATTGGGCAACAAGCGCTGGCTACGCAGACGCTCCAGATCTGCCCTGGAGATTCCTGCGGATAACAAACTGGACATGGGCGACCCGATCGGGAGCGGCAAAAGGGAACGCACCCTAACACCCTCCGGGAGTATCCATTGTTATTAACGCCTGGATAACCATTCGCTCGGCGCCCCGGCCGGGGCGACACATCGCGGTTCCTGATTAGCCTCAAACCTCAGCTATCCATACCCGTTCGCCCTGAGCGTAGCGCCGTAGGCGCGAAGTCGAAGGGTCCCGAGAGGTGCTTCGACTTCGCCCGCTGCGCGAGCTACGCTCAGCACGAACGGTCCTTGGGT
>JBGSKT010000144.1:0-5459 GCA_041741075.1 Lysobacterales bacterium | reverse complement strand
CGCTGGCCCCGGCAGCCCCGCCAGCGGATGCCTTCGCGCCGATTGCAGCGGCCGCGCCAGCGGGGGCCAACGGCAACGCCTTCAATCCGGCGATCAGCCTCATCCTCAACGGCAGCTACACCGCGCAGTCGGTCGATCCGGCGCGCCTGAACCGCAGCGGTTTTCCGTTCGTGGGCGAGGGTGGACCGGCCGCGGATGGCTTCTCGCTGGGTGAAAGCGAGATCTCGTTCGCGGCCAATATCGACGACAAGTTCTACGGCCAGTTCACCGTCGCCCTGGGTGCCGATGGTAGCGACACCGAGCTCGGCATCGAGGAGGCGTTCATCGACAGCACCGCGCTGCCGGGCGGATTCATCGTTCGCGCTGGGCGCTTTTTCTCCAACCTCGGCTATCTGAACAGCCACCACACCCACACCGACAAGTTTTTCGCTCGACCGCTGGCCTACCAGGCCCTGCTCGGCAACCAGTATCTGGACGATGGCGTGCAGCTGCGCTGGGTTGCGCCAACCCGTTTGTTCCTGGAGCTGGGCGGCGAAGTGTTCCGCGGCGGCAATTTTCCGAGTGGCGGCGCCCGCCGCAATGGGGCCGGGGTGAAGACCGTGTTCGCCCACGCCGGTGGCGACATCGGCGTGCAGAGTTCCTGGCTGGCCGGTATTTCCGTGCTGGATGCGAGGACCGCCGACAGCACCGACGGTTTCAGCGGCGACAACACCCTGTACGTCGCCGACGCCACCTGGAAGTGGGCGCCGCAGGGCAACTTCAAGGACGGTGGACTGACCCTGCGCGGCGAGTTTCTGCTCGACGACCGCAGTGGTCGTTTCAGCGATCCGCTCGATCCGGCCCGCGACCAGCCCTGGGTCGGGCAGCGTCGCGGCGGCTATCTGGAGGGCATCGTTCGGCTCAATCGCCGCTGGGAGACCGGCTATCGCTACGATCGGTTGTGGGCCGACCGCGAAGGGCCGTTTGCCAGCAGCCACGACCCCGAGCGACACAGCCTGATGCTGAGCTGGTTGAACAGCGAGTTCAGTCTGCTACGCCTGCAGTTGAGCCAGGAGCAGGCGGGCGCTCGGCAATCCGACGAAAGCATCACCCTGCAGTACCAGACCAGTCTCGGCGCCCACGGCGCCCATAAATTCTAAGGCTGCAAAAATGAAATCCCGCCTGCTTGCGTTGTTGCTACTGGCTTCGGTATTCGCCGCCCCGGCCGAGGCCAAACTGCGGGTATTCGCCTGCGAGCCGGAATGGGGCGCGCTGCTTCAGGAGCTGGCCGGCGAGCAGATCAGCGTCGATGTGGCGACCACCGCCTTGCAGGACGTACACCAGATCGAGGCGCGGCCCAGCCTGATCGCCCGGGTGCGCCGTGCCGATCTGGCAGTGTGCACCGGCGCCGATCTGGAAATCGGCTGGCTGCCGCAGTTGCTGCGGCAATCCGGCAATGCCCGACTGGCTGCCGGCCCGGGCTGGTTCGAGGCGGCGACCCAGGTCGAGACCCCTGCAGAAACCGACCCAGCTCGATCGCGCCGCCGGTGACGTGCATCCGCAGGGCAACCCGCATATCCAGATGGACCCGCGCCGGGTGTTGCAGGTGGCGATCGCCCTGGCCGCGCGCCTGGCCGAACTCGATCCCGGCAATGCTGTGCTGTATCGGCAGCGACTGGCCGATTTCAGCGCGCGCTGGTCGGCGGCGATCGCCGGCTGGGAGCAGCGCGCGGCCCCGCTCCGTGGTCGCAATATCGTGGTCCACCACGACGCCTGGTTCTATCTGACCGAGTGGCTCGGCATCCATCAGGTCGGCGCGCTTGAGCCCAGGCCCGGGGTGCCGCCGACCAGCGCGCATCTGGCCGGCCTGATCGAAACCACCAAAACCGCGAACACCCTGGCGATCGTGCGCGCCGCCTATCAAGACGGCAAGGCCAGCGACTGGCTGGCCGAGCGCAGCGGGGTGCCGGCGGTCGCCTTGCCGTTCAGCGTCGGCGGCGATGCCCAGGCCAAAGACCTGTTCGGCCTGTTCGACTCGACCCTGACGCGCCTGCTCGGGGCGGTCCGGTGAACCTGGCGATGAATTGGGACGGGCTCGATCTGGGCATCCTCGGTCCGGCCGCGGTGGCCGGCCTGATCGTGCTGTCCACACATGTGCCGCTGGGCCGCCAGGTACTCGCCCGCAGCATCATCTTCATCGATCTGGCGATCGCCCAGATCGCCGCCCTCGGGGTGATTTCGGCCGGGTATTTTGGCGTCGACGAACACGGCCTCGGCGTGCAAATGGCGGCGGCTGCCGCGGCGCTGGCCGGGGCCGCCCTGCTCGCCTTCACCGACCGCCGCTGGCCGGAATACCAGGAGCCACTGATCGGCACCCTGTTCGTGCTGGCGGCCACCGGCGGGTTGCTGCTGCTGGCCAATAACCCGCAGGGTGGCGAACATCTGAAGGACCTGCTGGTCGGGCAGATCCTTTGGGTCAGTTACGCGCAACTGATACCGGCCGCGGTGCTTGCCACGCTGTTGCTCGGACTGATCTGGTGGCGACGTGGCCAGCTCAGCGGCCTGCCGTTCTATGCCCTGTTCGCCCTGGCCATCACCAGTTCGGTGCAGTTGGTCGGGGTGTATCTGGTATTCGCCAGCCTGATCGTGCCGGCCCTGGCCTGCGCCGGCATGCGCGGCAGATCCTGGCTGCTGGTCGCCTATCTGGTCGGAGCGCTCGGCTATGCCCTGGGGCTCACCCTGTCGGCGCTGCTCGATCTGCCCAGCGGCGCCCTGATCGTGTGGACCCTGGCCGGCACCGCCCTGCTCGCGCAATGGCTGCCCGCGGTGCGGAGCGCGCATCCGCGCGCAAACCTTGGCGCGCACTGAGCGAAGCGACGGGTGTGGTTTTCGGTTTTCGGTTTTCGGTTTTCGGTTTTTGGATGCCGCCCCAGCTCGGGACCGGTGCCGCCAGCGTGGACCCGGGCCGCAACCCTGCATAGCGGGCCGCGGTGGTGGATGTCGGCTCCGCCGCTGCGCGGCTTCTGCCGACCTACGTCTCCCGACTCCCGACTCCCGACTCCCGCACCCAGGCGGGACTGGCCAGTAAAAAGCAGACTGCGTCATGGTTTGCGCTACCGCCTTGGCCGGCAGGCCACGGAGGGGTGCAATGCATGCCGTATACTTTGGACTGCTGTGCTCACGGTTGAGGCTCACCCCCATGGACATTCTGGTGCTCGCTTCCGGGTTGCTGGCCGCCCTCGCCGTGGTCGTGGCGGTGATGTCGGTGCTGCGCGCCCGCAAAGTCGGCGCCCGCCTGGTCGAGCTGGAAGAGGAAGTCCGCAAACGCGATGCCTCCCAAGCCCAGGTCATCCACACCACCAAGCTCGCCTCGCTGGGCCAGATGGTGGCCGGCGTAGCACATGAAATCAACACCCCACTCGGCTTCGTCAAGAGCAATGTCGAAGTGGTCAGCGACCTGCTCAGCGAATACGAACAAGCGGTAACCAATGTCATGACCGGGGTCGATTTCCTGCTCAACGCCGACGCCGCGAGTACCGCCCAGGCCAAACAACTGGTGCTGAAGGCGCGCGGCCAACTGGCCCAGGCCACCACCCTCAACGAGGCGCGCGACTTGTTGATCGATTCGGTCGATGGGCTCAAGCAGATGAGCGCCCTGGTGCTGAATCTGAAAGGTTTCGCCCGGGTCGATCGTGACGGCATGGATTCGGTCGATCTGAACGATTCGATCAAGAGCGCGCTGACCATCGCCGGACACCAGCTGCGCGACCGCATCACCGTCGAGACCCGCCTGGCCGATCTGCCGCCGGTCAAGTGCATGCCCTCGCAGATCAATCAGGTGTTTCTGAACCTGATCACCAATGCCGCCCAGGCGATGGGTGAACAGGGGCGGCTGGGCATCACCACCGTCGCCAAGGCCGATAGCGTCGAATGCATTTTCGAGGACAACGGCGCCGGCATTCCGGCCGCGGTGCTGCCGAAGATTTTCGATCCGTTCTTCACCACCAAGAAGGTCGGCGAGGGCACCGGGCTCGGCCTGTCGATCGTGCACAAGATCATCCAGGGCCACGGCGGCAGCATCCGGGTCACTTCCAACGTTGGTAAGGGCACCCGCTTCGTGGTCGAGCTGCCGACCGAGTCGCGCGCGGCCAGCTTCGCGACCGGGGGCTGAAGTCATGGCCACGCCAAATCCGCCCGCCGGCAAGCTGCGCATCCTTTGCATCGACGATGAATTGCGCATCTTGCGTGCCCTGAAGGCCCTGCTGCGTGATTGCGAAGTGCAGATCTGCAACGACCCGCGCCAGGCGGTGGCGATGGCCAGCCAGTTCGATATCGACGTGGTGATCTGCGACCAGCGCATGCCGCAGTTGCAGGGCGTCGAAGTGCTGCGCGAGATCAAGCTGACCGCGCCGCGCGCGATGCGCATCCTGCTCACCGGCTATGCCGATCTCAAGGCGGTACTCGGCTCGGTGAATGAGGGCGAGGTCTACCGTTACGTCAACAAGCCCTGGGACAACGCCGAGCTGCGCGCCCTGGTCGCCGAAGCCGGCCGCATCGCCCGCGATGTTCCGCTGATCACCAACGACCCGATCAGCGAACGCGAATCCGAAGAAGCCCGGGCCGAGGTCGGCATCCTGGTGCTGGAAGACGACGCCAACGCGCAGGCGCGGCTGCGCGAGATTCTGGCGCCGCACTATCAGGTACGCTTTGCCAGTACCGCCGAGCGCGCCCTGCAGATTCTCGAACAGCATGAAACCGGCGTGGTCATTTCCGAGACCGAGACCCGCCAGGGCGATCTGACCGCCCTGCTCAAGGCACTCAAGCTGCACCATCCGCATATCGCCACCGTGGTCATCACCGAACGCGCCAATGCGCAGACCGCGATGGAGCTGATCAACCAGGGCCAGGTCTACCGCATGTTGATCAAACCGGTGCGGATGGGTTCGTGCCGGCTCAGTGTGGATTCCGCGATCGGCCGCTACTGGCGGCTGAAGCGCAATCCGCGCGCGGTACAACGGTTTTCCGTGGCCAAGTTGCCGAGCTTCGTGACCAGCGGCCCGGCGATTAACGAGACCCTGCTCGCACGCATCCGCAACCTGCCCCAGCGCATCGTCGAGATCGTGCGCTTCGGCGGCTAGTATCGTGACCCAGAAGTCTCGGAACAAATGAAAGCGATGGATTCATTTTCGTGGCTAGCCGCGGACCGCAGGCAAGGCTGGTTGCCTTGTCAAGGTTCGCAACGACGCCACGGAAGTGAAGACGCGCTTTCATGTTTCGAAACTTCTGGGTCGCGGTACTAGGCCGCCACGTGCCAAACCTGCAGATTTTCGGGGCGAGCGGCGCGGTCGGACGCTGTCTGCTGACCCGCATCCTCGACCGCGAAGAAGAAGTGGTCGCCTGCTCGCGCGCGCCGGATGCGGCCGATCTTGTGCGCGGCGCCGGCATCCACTGGCGGCACGCCGATCTCTGGCGCGATCGCG
>JBGSKT010000143.1:0-6754 GCA_041741075.1 Lysobacterales bacterium | reverse complement strand
GGTTGTCGGCGTGTACCTTGAGCGCGGCCAGCGGGGTGCGCAGCTCGTGCGCGGCGTCGGCGGTGAACCGACGTTCGTGGTTCAGCGCCTGGGACAGGCGTGCCATCAGTCGATTGACCGCAGCTACCGTGCCGGCGATTTCCTGCGGTGCCTGCTCGATCTCGATCGGGGTCAGTTGATCGACCGCGCGCTGCGCCAATTCCTGGTTGACCCGTTCCAGCGAGCGGAAGGCAATGCGCAGGATCAGCCAGACCATGACCAGCAGCACCGGCAACATCAGCAACAGGGGCAGCAGGGTACCGAAGGCGATATCGCGTGCGACCTCGTTGCGGATGGCGTTCAATTCGCCGGAGTGGAACCACAGGCCGTGTGGGGAACGCACACTGAACACGCGCCAGCGCCGGCCGTCGATGCGGATACGGGAAAAGCCGGCGGTGGCGGTGGCCAGCGCCTGCTCGGGGGCGCTGCTCGAACGCAGGCGCAGATGCCCGGAGTCATCCCAGACCTGGAACGCCAGCTTGGTTTCGTAAGGATGGCCGCGGGCATGGTCCGGCGCCTCGCCCTCGACTGGGTTGTGGCCCTTCCAGACATCGATGACCAGGGGCTGCGCTGGCGATGTCGGGCTGTCGCCGGCCAGGGCCTCGTCAACCAATCCCATCAACACCCGCGCCGAATGCGCCAGTTTCGCATCGAATAATTCCGAAGCCTCGATCACCCCGCTGCGGTAACTGATCGCGGCCGAGAGCAGCGAGACCAATACGATCACGCTGCCGATGGCGACCAACAACTGGCGCTTGAGCGAGATCACTCGGCCTCGGTCAGCGCCGGATCGCAGATCAGATAACCGACCCCGCGCACATTGCGGATCAGGCCGCTGCCCAGTTTGCGGCGCAGGTGGTGGATGTGGACGTCGAGCGCGTTGCTTTCGATATCCTCGTCCCAGCCATACAGACGTTGTTGCAGTATGTCGCGCGAAACGATCCGGCCGGCGTTGTCCATCAGTACCCAGAGCAGGTGGAACTCGCGCCGGGCCAAATCGATCGAACGGCCCTGATAGAGGACGTGCTGGCGGGCCGCGTCCAGGCGCAGGCCGGCAAATTCGATCACCGTTTCGGCGCGGCCCTGGCTGCGCCGGTGCAGGGCGCGGATGCGGGCCAGCAGTTCGCTGGTGTCGAAGGGCTTGCCCATGAAATCGTCGGCGCCGAGATCGAGCGCCTGCACCCGGTGGGTGACCTGGTCGCGGGCGGTCAGCACCAGGATCGGTATGCGCGAACCGGCACTGCGCACCGCTTCGATCACGGCGCTGCCATGCAGTCGCGGCAGGCCGAGATCCAGCAGCACCAGATCGAAACCGCCATCGATCAGGGCGAGCCGAGCGGTTTCGCCATCGCGCAGCCAGTCCACGGTCATGCCCGCTCGTCGCAGGGCCGCCACGATGCCCTCGCCGAGCAGCACGTCGTCTTCAGCCAGCAATATCCTCATCGGCACCTCGATCAAATCAGTGTAGGAAAAAAAATTTCTTGCGGGTGGGGCCAAGTGCTGGGGGAGGCGACCTGGGTTGCACTCGACACCAGCCATTGCCAATACCTTGCTCCCTCAATTACTGGCCAGTTTGCTTTCGACCAGGGCCGGGGCATCGTGAATTTCCTTGCGGCGGCCTGCGTCGGCGAGCTCGCGGCCGGGTCTGGGCGCCGCTTCCAGCGCTTGCTTGAACGCCTTTTCGGCGCCGGCATAGTCGCCCTGGTCGCGCAGGAAATCGCCGTAGAAATAGTTGGCGTCGACGCCTTGTGGATTGATGGCAAGGCCCTGCGCCAGCAATTCCCGCGCCTTCTTGTCATTGCCGAATCCGAGTGGCCAACCCGGTACCTGATAGTACAGGCTGCCGAGGCTGGTGTAGGCGGATCCGTCCAGGGCGCGCGGGTCCAGGGTGAGGGTCTTTTCGAAATAGCCGCGGGCTTCCTTGACCAGCGACAGCGCACCCAGACCGCCCTTGGCACCGGCCTGACTGGCCAGCACGATGCCGGTCCAGATCTGCACTGGTGCCGAGTCGGCGTGGGCGGTCGCGGTGTTGCGGGCGGCCTCGGCCAGGGCCTCAAACGCCGCGTTCTGTTGCGGGGCGGGGGTCGCGTACTTGACCTCGGCCCAGCGGCTCTGCAGGTTGGCGACCGGGTCGGTGCCGGCGTTGTCGGCCCGGGCCGAGTGGACCAGGCCGAGACTCAAGGCGAGCAGAAAGTTCGGTAAAAAGCGCATGGCAAACATGGATCATTCTCCTTGGGGGATGACGCGATCATCGCGCGCGAAGCGACGGATGGTGGGTAGTTGCTGGCCGAGCGCGCTATCGACCAGTGCGGGCAATACGCCGTTGATGCGGGCAAAGAGCTTTTCCGGCCAGCCGTATTGCTGGCGCGGACGGCCAGCTTCGATCGCCCGCACGATCCAGGCGGCGACTGTTTCGGGCGCATCGCTTGCCACCTTGAGCGCACAGTTCAAGGCATCGGCAGCGGCCGAATTGAAGGCGGTGCGGGTGGCGCGCGGGGCGATCCACTGGAAGCGCACCGGGCCATCGGCGTGCTCTCCGGCGAGCGCCTCGAGTAACCCACGCAGCCCGAATTTGCTGGCACTGTAGGCGGCGAAGCCGGGATAGCCGATATTGCCGAAGGTCGAGCCGATCGCCACTACGGCGGCGCCAGGGCGCCGCGCGAGTTGCGGTAGCAGTTGCCGGGTGAGCAACAATGGCGCGACCAGATTGGTGTCGATGATGCACCTCAGCCGATCTGCGTCGGCCTGTTCGAACAGGCCGAAATCACCGATCGCGGCGGCGTGGATCAGTATTCCTGGTAACGGACGCAGACACTGCGCCCGTGCGCACAGGGCGTCGCGATCGCCGGCCTGATTGAGGTCTACGCTCAGCGTGGACAGCATTCCCCCGGGATGTTGTGCCAGCAGGCGTTCTAGCCGGGCTGGGTCGCGGCCCACCGCAAGCACATGCGCCCCCCGGGTCAGCAGCGCGGCCACCAATGCCTGGCCGATACCACCGCTGGCACCGGTCAGGATCACCCCCTGTCCCGAGATCGGGTTCATGCCGCCACCGCTCTGGGCGCGGTATCGCGCAGGCTCAGGAAGACATCGCCGTAGAGCCGGTAGAACACCCGCGCCGCATGGATCACCGCGGTCTAGTCGTCGTCGGCGTCGAGCCAATCCATCAGCCGTTCGAAAAAGCCGACGTGTTCGATATCCAGATCGCCGTGCGATCGCAAATAGGAAAATGCGCTGCGTGGCAGGCCGAGACCTTGCTCGACCGCCTGCGCGGCGCGGGTTGCCAGTGCCACCGAGGTGCCCTCGAGCACCAGCACCATGCCGAACAGTGCGACCGGATTGCCGCGTGCGATGCCGTCGTAGGCGTAGGCGACCATCAGCTCGGTGGCCAGGTTGCCGCGGCCGCTGGCGGCGCGCTCGCGGTTGCCGCCGGTCGCTTCGATGTCGTCCAGGATCCACTCCTGGTGGCCAATTTCTTCCTCGATGTATTCGCCGACCGCGGTGCGCAACCATTCCAACCGTGCCGGTAGGCGCGCACCGCAGGCCATCAGCAAGGGCACGGTGTGACGTACGTGGTGATAGGCCTGGGTAAGGAACGCCAGGTACTCCGTGCGGTCGATGCGGCCGACCAGGGCATCCTGCAGAATTGGCAGTCCGAGCAGGCGGGCGCGGTCGTTGGCGGTGGCGGCAAGCAGACGGGAATAAAAGCTCATTGGATGCTCTCGCAGTTGGGTTCGGATGCAGAGACGGGTTCGACATCGGCATGGCGGCGATAACAAGCCGCGATGCGTTCCTGGTAGTGGGCGATTGCCGCTTCGCGGCGCGGCCGGCCGTTGCCGGTCGCTAGCCCGTTGGCGATGCTGAACGGTGCCTCGGCACGGACGAAGTCGCTGATCCGGGCGTAGTCCGGAAGCGTCAGGTTGACTTGGGCCAGGTTCGCGCGGATGGTTTGGTCGCTGATCTTTTGATCGCGCGCGACCAGCACCGCCACATTGAATGAATGAGGCTCTCCGGCTGGTAGCGCACAAGCGTTGCGAGCAGACGTCCGGCAGCCAGACCGCTGGCCCCGCTGTAGCCGAGCTCGTCCAGTCCGGGCAGTGCCAGCCGGGCGCTGGACAAGAGCGCGCTGTAGACGCCGGCTACTTGTTCCAGCAGGGTGGCGAGCGGTAGGGCGCACAGGTGCGAACGCGGCGAGATCGGTGCGGTGGCGCCAATCAGTGCATCGACCAGGGTGAACAAGGTGTCGCGATCCAGGCACACCCCTTTGGGTTGTCCGGTGCTGCTGGAGGTGAAGCTGACCAGGCCGCAGCCGTGCGGAAGCCCGACCGAGCGTGGCTGCGGATGGGCCCACAGGGCCGCTTCCGCTGTCTGCGAAAGCCAGTGCTGATCGGGCGGCGGGTTCGGACCCAGCCAGTGGTCGACGCCGGCCGCGTCTACGGCGTGCGCGACCTGGCCGGGACTGAAAAACGGCGGCAGCGGCACATGCACTGCGCCGATCTGCTGTAGCGCCAGATCGGCGATCAACCAGTCGCTGCCATTGTCGTACTGGCTGGCGACCACCCGGGCCGAAGCGGCGGCGAGCCGATCGGCCTGCTGCCCGACCGCCGTCAACAGTTGTCGTGTCGACCATTCCGCAGTGCCGGTGTGGACCAGGATCGCATCCGGGTCGGGATGCGCGGCCAGATGCGTCAGCAGACGCTGGGCGTTCATGGGCAGGGTGTCCAGGCCATTGCCGGGCCGAGACCGGCGGCGTCGGACTGTTGCTGCAATGCGGTCGCCTGACGGTTAAGGAAGGCGAGTCCGGCGGTGACGTCCCCGCACAGCACCTGCGGTTCGGTGGCGTAATAGCGACCCCAGTCCTGGTCCTGCCGGTTCAGTTGTTCAACGCGGGCTTCGGCCAGCAGCATCGGTTGCAGACGCAGTCTGGACAGCGCGTTGCGCAATTGCCGGGTCGCGGCAAACAAAACGAAACGCACCCCGGCTGCATGCAGCCAGCGGGTCAGATAAACGATGATCTCGCGCGCGTCGCCGGGATGTTCGGCGGCGAAACCGCCGACTTCGGCCAGGTTGGCCCGGTCGATACCGCGGCCGAGCCGTTCGGCAATGCAACATTCGGCCGCAGCCGCCAGATACTGTTCGACGAACAGGTTCTGGCCACGCGCCAGACGCACCCCGGCGGCGGCCCGCAGCCCGCCTGCGGCGTCGTAGAAGGCCAGCAGGCAGGGCATGAAACGATGGATGTGGGCGGCGAAGCGATCGCGATAGATGGCGGCGATATAGACCTCGACGGCGGCGCGTTCGGCATGCGCGGGATCGATCAGCCGTACCTTCGCAAATTGCGAACGGCGGTCGAGGGGCGGGAACAGCAGCGGGCTCGGCAGGGTGTCCATGGCCGGCATGCTGACCGGCCAGATTTAAAGCAACTTTAAGCCGATGTTAGAAACCCGTGGCGGTCGGCGCTCCAGTGAGCGCCACACCAGCCGACACCAGTCGACACCGGCCCACAGCGGCTCACGCGCCCAGCGACAGATCCCAACTGTCGACCCGATCGAGCTTGATGCGGTTGGCGAACAGCGAGAACGCCAGCGTGCCGGCCAGTCCGTTGGCGCGTTGCACCCAGGGCGGCAGGTAGAGCGGCGCGCGGATATATCCGGAATCGAACCAGGGTTCGAGCGCGACCACGTCGTGCAGGGTCATCTTGCCGGCGAACAGGTTGCGGCACAGCTGCAGGCGTCGATGCTTCAGCGCCCAGCGGAAAAACGTGTGTACGCTGAGCAGCCCGTGCAGATACACGGTGTCCTTGGTGAACGCGGCGCCGCCAGCGACCGGCGCGCCACGAAACACCCGCGCGGCCGAGTTGAAGCTGTCGGTCTCGGTCTGGCCGTTGTCCAGAAAAAACCGGAACACCTCGATGAAGCTGGCGCCATTCAAGGCCATGTCGATCGCGATGATGCGCAGCGAAATGCGCTTCATGCGGCCGATGTCGATGCTGCCGGTGATCAATTCGGCGAAGGTGGCGAGGCCTTCCTGGGTGCCGGTGATGCGCGGTGAATTGCGCGCCATCGACGCCAGGTAGGGCTGCTCGCGGCCGTTCAGGGCAGTCAGCGAGTGCACGAAGGCCTCGTGTTCCAGCAACTGGCGGCGGTCGTATTCGGAAAATGCGGTGGCCGAGCGCAGCCGGATCCGGGTCGGTCCGGCGGCGGCCTTGGCGGTCAGCGTCGGGTCGATCACCACGCTGATCGAGTGGTGCACGAAGAAGCGATCGAGTTCCCGCTGCAGCTCCGCCTGCAGGGTTTCCGCCGACAGGCAGTAGTCGGCCTCGCTGCTGGTCAGCTCGGCCGACAGTTCATCGGCGATGTCGATGAAGTGTCGCGCCGCCTCGCAGTTGTTGCTGCCGCCACCCGGCAAAAGGTCGCCGGGCTTGCCGAATAGCTGCTCGGAAAAGCCGCTGATCGCCGGGCTGCCGGCGGCATCGAGCAGGCGGGTGGCGATCTCCCAGCTTTCGGCGGTGCGACGGATGTAGCCGCCGACCGGATGGTCGGCGGCGAACTGGCATTCGTGCTGGATCGCGGTCAGTTCTTCGCGGACTTCGGTGTAATCCTCGGCCGGATAACTGACTTCCGGCAGGATCGCGCGGCCACGCCGCCAGTGCGCCAGAAAATCGCGCTGCACCTCGGCCGGCCAGGACAGCGAGGGCAGCAGCCGCACGCCGCTGACC
>JBGSKT010000142.1:0-12286 GCA_041741075.1 Lysobacterales bacterium | reverse complement strand
ACCCGTTCGCCCTGAGCGTAGCGCCGTAGGCGCGAAGTCGAAGGGTCCCGAGGGGTGCTTCGACTTCGCCCGCTACGCGAGCTACGCTCAGCACGAACGGTCCTTGGGTTCCCTGGCTGAGATTCGGGGCTAATCAGGTCTTGTCAAACCATTCCAAAAAGTGTGATACTCCACACGGTTTGCAATTCACCGCTTGCAGTAAGCCGCCCAACCAAATCTATCGGAGACGCCATTGCCATGTCCAGATTCCTCGCCACCTTCCTGTTGAGCATCTTCGGTATGGTCGGCATATCCGCCGTCCAGGCCGCCGAATTCGCCTATATCCGCGGGGCCACCCAGCCCTGGGGCGAAGTCACCAACGAGGCCGCGATGGATCTGGCCTTTGGCGCCGGCAACTGGGACGACCTGCGCATGGCCGCTGGCCCCGGGCCGTTCCTGCCCGGCTCCGGCTATCGCTTCCTGTTCCTCGAAGGCGGCGACGACACCGCGCTGGAGCTGGATGCCTACCTCAACGCCAACCGCGCCGCGATCGAGGCCTTCGTCAACGCCGGTGGCCACCTGCTGCTTAACGCCGCCCCGAACGAAGGCGTTGACATCGACTTCGGATTCGGCGGCGTAACCCTGGACTACCAGGCCGGCAGTGGCTGGTTTTCCAGCGCGGTGACCGCCGCCAATGCCGCCCATCCGGCCTTCGTCGGGCCGTTCACCCCGGTGGTCACCGATTACACCGGCGACAGTTTCGGCCATGCCATCGTCAGCGGTGGTGGGCTTAGCGCGATCATCCTGAGCAACGACCTTCCACCGCCACCGGCGCTGCCGGCCGCGACCCGTGCCTCGGCTGCGCCCAACGGCGGCGGCGGTCCGCCGATCGGCTCGGTGGTCCTGGGCGAAAAGGCGTTTGGCAGTGGCTTGGTCGTGCTCGGTGGCATGACCACCGACAACTTCCATAGTCCGCAACCGGAGGCGGCCAACCTGCGCGCCAATCTCCTGGACTACGCCGCCAATGGCAGTGTGGTGGCCGGAACGCCGGTGACCAGCGTTCCAAGTGTGAATGGCCTCGGCTTGTTGGGTCTGACGCTCGGTTTCGGCCTACTCGCCTTCGGCGCGCTGCGCCAGCGCGGCTGATCCAGTCTTCACGGCGCATGCGAAGGCCAGGCGGAAGCGCCTGGCCTTCTGTATTGCGGCCGTCGGAAGCGGACCGCAAGTGCGCAAGCGGCGACTACTCGACCCGACAAAACACCGCTTTCAGATAGCGCGACTCCGGCACCTGGGCCAGCCACGGATGGTCGGCACCGGCACCGCGCACTTCCAGCACCTGCACGCTGCGCCCGGAATAGAACGCCGCACGCCGCAGCATGTCGAGAAACTGCTCTTCGCTGACCAGACCGGTGCACGAGCAGGTCAGCAATACCCCGCCCGGCTTCAGCACCGACAGCGCCAGCTTGTTCATGTCCAGGTATTTCTTCAAGGCCGGGATCACCTGCTCGGCGTCGCGGGTCATCTTGGCCGGGTCCAGGATCACCGTGTCGAACCACTCACCGCGCGCCGCCGCGTCGCGCAGCCAGGGGAAAATATCCGACTGCACGAAGCGCACCATGGCCTTGTTCAGCGCCGCATTGGCACGGGCCACCTCGATCACGGCCTCATCCATGTCGATGCCGATCACTTCGCTGGCCAGGCCGCGCGCCTTGGCATAAATCGCGAAGCCACCGCTGTTGCAGCACAGATCGAGCACCCGCCGGTCCTTGCAGAAGTCGGCCAGACGGCGGCGGTTGTCGCGCTGATCGGCAAAAAATCCGGTCTTGTGCCCCTGCCCCGGCTCGACCCGAAAACGCAGGCCATGTTCATGGATCAATCCAGGCTCGGGCGGCGCCGGCGGGTGGCAATCGAAACTCTCCTGCTTGCCGACATGCTCGTCGGCGAACCAGTAATACTCGCTGCCCGGAAACTCCTCCAGCAGCACCTCGCGGATCAGCTCGCGCAGTTTGAACATGCCGGCAGCAAAGAACTGCACGACCAGGGTGCCACCGAAGCGATCGACCACCAGCCCGGACAGGGCATCGCCCTCGGAATGCACCACGCGGTAGGCATCGGTCAGCTGATCCAGTTGCAACAGCTCGCGGCGCAGCGCGACCGCATGGCGGATGCGGCGCCGGAAAAAATCGGCATCGACGGCCTCCTCGGGGTCTTCACTCAGCACCCGGAGCGCAATCCGCGAGTGGCCGTTGTAGAAACCGCGCCCGACCCAGCGGCCATCGCGATCGATGATCTCGACCACGCTACCGGGGCGTGGCTTGGGCTCGGGCTTCTCGACCATCTTCTGGTAGATCCAGGGGTGGGTCGAGCGGCGTTCGATTTTGAGTCGGACGCTGGGATTGTCGGCGTCAGTGCGCGGGCGGCTGTTCATCCACCCATGGTAGCTCAGTGGCCGCAACTCGGAGCGGGTTCCAGAGGACAGAAGTTCCAAAGCAATCGCAGTCGTTCTGTCTTCTGTCTTCTGTCTTCTGTCTTCTGTCTTCTGTCTTCTGTCTTCTGTCTTCTGTCTTCTGTCTTCTGTCTTCTGTCTTCTGTCCTCTGTCCTCTGTCTTCTGTCTTCTGTCTTCTGCCCAGCACGCGCATAATGCCGCCATGTCCGCCAGTTTCTATTTTCACGATTACGAGACCTTCGGCGCCGATCCGTTGCGCGATCGACCGGCGCAGTTTGCCGGGCAGCGCACCACGCTCGATTTCGCGCCGATCGAGGATCCGCTGCTGCTCTACTGCCGGCCCAGTGCCGATCTGCTGCCCAACCCGGAAGCCTGCCTGATCACCGGCATCACCCCGCAGATCGCGGCACGCGAAGGCGTCCCCGAGCCAGAATTCTTCGCCCGTATCCACGAGCAGATGGCCACACCCGGCACCTGTGTGCTCGGCTACAACAGCATCCGCTTCGACGACGAGGTCACCCGCCACGGCCTGTGGCGCAATTTCTTCGACCCCTATGGCCGCGAATGGCGCGACGGCTGTTCGCGCTGGGACCTGATCGACCTGGCACGCATGTGCTACGCCCTGCGCCCGCAGGGCGTGAACTGGCCGACGCGCGAAGACGGCACGCCCAGTTTCAAACTCGAACAACTATCGGCGGCCAATGCCATCACCCATACCAACGCCCACGACGCGCTGGCCGATGTGCAGGCAACCATCGCCCTGGCGCGGCTGATCCGCGGTGCGCAGCCGCGCCTGTTCGATTTCCTGTTCTCGCTGCGCGACAAGCGCCGCGCCGCCGCCCTGCTCGACTGGACCGGCAAAACCCCGGTGCTGCACGCCTCGTCCAGGATTCCGGCCGAACGCGGTTGCCTGGCCATGGTGCTGCCGATCGCGCCGCATCCGAGCAACCCGAACGGGGTGATCGTGTTCGATCTGCACGCCGATCCGGCACCGCTCGCCGAGCTCAGTGCCGAAGACATCCGCGACCGCGTGTTCGTCGCCCGCGCCGACCTGCCCGAGGGCATCGAGCGTCTGCCGCTAAAAGTCGTGCACCAGAACAAATGCCCGGCGCTGGCGCCGTTGTCGACCCTCGAAGGCGTGGACTGCGCACGCATCCGTTTCGATCTGCAGAAATGCCTGGGCCACGCCGACCAGATCCGCGCCATGCCCTCGCTCGCGCACAAGCTGCAAACGGTATTCGCCACTGCCCACGATTCCGGCGATCGGCTGGCCGAACAGGCGCTGTATGCGGGATTGCCCGAGTCCGCCGACCTGGCGCTGGCGGCCAAGGTGCGCCGCGCCGACCCGGACCAACTGCACGAGTTCGCGGCCCGCTTCAAAGATTCGCGCTACCGCGATCTGCTGCGTCGCTATCGTGCCCGCCATTACCCGGACACGTTGAGCGAGCAGGAACAACATGCCTGGCGCGACTGGCGCCGGCAGCAACTGATCGATGCGCCGGATCGTCCCGAGCAGAGCATTCCCGCCCTGCTCGATCGCACCGCACAATTGCGTGCCGAACGCGATCCCGGGCCGCAGCATGCCGTGCTGGATGCGGTCGAGGCCTGGTTACGCGAGATGCTGGCGGAACTGGCCTGAGCCACGGGCGCGGTTGCAGAGATCGCGGTTCTTGAGAGCCCGGTTGTGGAGATCGCTGTTGTGGGAGCGACCGACCGCAAAACGCTTGCCCAATGTACCGACGACGCGACCACGGATCGGGACTTGCGGGTACCGCCCAGCAATCGCCTGGAGAAGCTGCGTGGCACTCTGACGGGGTTCCACTCAATCCGCGTCAACCGGCGATGGCGTCTGCTGTTCCGCTGGAACAGCGGCCGCGGCCAGGCGGAAGGCGTCTATCTGGATGACCACAGCTACCGGTGAAGCGAGGCAACCCATGTTGACAACGAAACGCATGCCGGCCAAGGTCGGTGAGATTCTGGTCGAGGAGTTCATGCAGCCGCTGGGCTTGACCCAGGCGGTTCTTGCCGAAGCGATGGGCGTGCAACGCAAGCACGTCAACGAACTGTGCAACGACCGCAGGAAGGTGACCGTGTCGACCGCACTCATTCTGGCGCGGGTGTTCGGCAACAGCCCGGATTTCTGGCTGAACGTGCAGCGACGCAGCGATCTATGGGCAGCGATGCATAGCCCCAAGGAGCGGGAACGGATCCAACGCGCCCGCCCACTCAAGGCCGCTTGATGACCGCCACCGGCAGTTCCCGCTGCCTGACATGCTGGACCGCTGCACCAAGGACGGTTGCTGGCCACTCACACTGAAAACTGGCGGAGAGAGAGGGATTCGAACCCTCGATAGAGTTTTAAGCCCTATACTCCCTTAGCAGGGGAGCCCCTTCAGCCGCTCGGGCATCTCTCCGGGTTTTCAGATCGCCGTCGCATCGGGACGGTCGCGCATGATAGCGCCAGACAAGGCGAGGCGAAAGCTACTTCTACTTCTGCTCCTCGCCGGTCGCCCCCGCTTCCTGCTCGCGTTTGATGCGCTGGAAAATTTCCTCACGGTGGACCGCCACATCCTTCGGCGCATTGATGCCGATCCGGACCTGGTTGCCCTTTACGCCAAGCACGGTGACTGTGACATTGTCCCCGATCATCAAGGTCTCACCCACACGTCGCGTCAAAATCAGCATAGCGCCTCCCTAAAGTCGATCAGCTCGCCCTGATCGATACGTTCCCTGCCCATGAGGGGTATCTGGACCGATGGTAACACCAGAACTCAGCTTAGAACAAAGCACGGCCCGTCGCCAAACCGTTGAATTTTCTTGCGTAACGTTCATCACCAAACAAAAAACCGCCTCGCAGCGGTTTCTTGATCAACTGGCGTCCCCAAGGGGATTCGAACCCCTGTTACAGCCGTGAAAGGGCCGTGTCCTAGGCCTCTAGACGATGGGGACTTGTTTATTGGTGGAGCCAGCCGGGATCGAACCGGCGACCTCTACAATGCCATTGTAGCGCTCTCCCAGCTGAGCTATGGCCCCGAGACAGACCGCCCACTTTACTGATCCGATCGCGGGCCGTCAATACTGCTGTCGCATTCTGTCAACGCCTGCGCTGGCGGCAGCGGACTCGGCACCGCGCAGACCGGCAATTACGCAAAGTTTGCGCGACCGCGACGGTGATGGCAGCAGCCTTGGCAATCCGGATGCGGTATGTTGCAAGCGGCGGTGCATACGTCCGCCTTGGCAAGACAGATGCGGTATGTTGGAGTCTGGTTGGCATCACCATCGGCCCCGGCGCCGCGCCGTTGCCCATTCGACCGCAGCACCTAGGGAGGAAAGCATGTCCGAAGTCAATCCTGTTTGGCAGGCAAGTTATCCGGCCGGCGTCGCTACCGAAATCGACCTCAGTCGCTACCGTTCCGTGGTCGACGTGTTCGAGGAAGCCTGCGTCAGCTTCCGTGATCTGCCCGCGCTGTACAGCATGGGCAAGGTGCTGAGCCACGATCAGCTCGATCGCCTGAGCGGCCAGTTCGCCGCCTACCTGATCCACGAATTGAAACTGAAGAAAGGCGATCGGGTGGCGCTGATGCTGCCCAATATCCTGCAATATCCGGTCGCGATTTTCGGCGTACTGCGGGCCGGCCTGGTGGTGGTCAACACCAACCCGATGTACACCGCCCGCGAACTCCGCCACCAGTTGCACGACTCCGGTGCCAGCGCCATCCTGGTGCTGGACAATTTCGCCCACACCCTGGCCGAGGTGCTGAAAGACACCCCGGTGCGGCATGTGCTGACCACCGGAGTTGGCGATCTGCTCGGCTTTCCCAAGGCCGCGATCGCCAATTTTGTCACCCGTTACGTCAAGAAGATGGTGCCGCCCTATTCGCTCCCGGGCGAGGTCCGCTTCAACGCGGCGCTGGCCATCGGTGCACGTTACCCGGCACCGCTCGCCGAACTCGGCCACGACGACATCGCGTTTCTGCAATACACCGGCGGCACCACCGGCGTGTCCAAGGGCGCGGTGCTCACCCACCGCAACTTGGTCGCCAACATGCTGCAAGCCGGCGCCTGGCTCGGCGCCAGCACCCGGCCGGGGGAAGAAATCATCATCACCGCCCTGCCGCTCTATCACATCTTCGCACTGACCGCGAACTGTCTGGTGTTCCTGCGCTTGGGCGGGCTCAACGTGTTGATCGCCAACCCGCGCGACATGAAGGGTTTCGTGGCCGAACTCGGACGCCACAAGTTTACCGCGCTGACCGGCGTCAACACCTTGTTCAATGGCCTGCTCAATACCGAGGGCTTCGACCGGCTGGATTTTTCCAGTCTCAAATTGTCGCTCGGTGGCGGCATGGCGGTGCAACGAGCCGTAGCCGAACGCTGGAAACAGACCACCGGCTGCACCCTGGTCGAGGCCTATGGCCTGACCGAAACCTCGCCTTCGGTGTGCATGAATCCGCTCGATCTAACCGAATACAACGGCGCCATCGGATTGCCGGTGCCATCCACCCTGGTCTCGCTGCAAGACGACAACGGCACCCTGCTCAAACAAGGGGAAACCGGCGAGCTCTGCGTCAAGGGTCCGCAGGTGATGCGCGGCTACTGGAACCTGGCCGAAGAAACCGCCAAAGTGATCGATGCCCGCGGCTGGCTGCACACCGGCGACATCGCGCGCATGGACGAGAAGGGTTTTTTCTACATCGTCGACCGCAAGAAGGACATGATCCTGGTGTCTGGCTTCAACGTCTATCCGAATGAGATCGAGGACGTGATCGCGGCCCTGCCCGGCGTGCTCGAAGTGGCGGCGGTCGGCGTTCCCGACGACAAGTCCGGCGAAGCGGTCAAAGTGGTCATCGTCAAGAAGGATCCGGCGCTGACCGCCGACCACGTCAAGGCGCACTGCCGCGAACAACTGACCGGCTACAAGCAGCCACGCATCGTCGAGTTCCGCGACAGCCTGCCGAAAAGCAATGTCGGCAAGATTCTGCGCCGTGAATTGCGCGACCCGCCGAAACCAGCGGCCTGATGCGGGGAGCGGGGTTCAGAGGACAGAGGACAGCAAGTGCAGTTGCGCTTGCCTTAGCACTTCTGTCGTCTGTCCTCCGTCTTCTGTCCTCTGGACCCCGCCGCATTCAACAGCCCGGTTCAGTGTTCTCCATCCGGCACCTTCAGGCCACGCGCGCGGCGCACGGTGCCGCCGCCGAAGCGACGATTCAGGCTATCGACGACGCGATCTTCTGCGCCCGCAGGTGGTTCACCAAACAGGTCGTCGGCAGCGCCTCCCCCATCGAAATCCGCCAGCGCCACACCGATCAGTCGCAGCTGCGGTGACTTCTCGCCCCGCCACCAGCCGTGCAGCAGGCCATCGGCCACCCGGTACAGATCTTCGGTGCCATCGATCGCCCGGTCCAGCGTGGTCTGTCGGGTCAGGGTCAGGAACGGCGGTTTGCGCAGCTTTACCGTCACCACCCGGCCGCGCAACTGCAAGCGACGCGCGCGTTCGGCTACCCGTTCGCACAGACGCAGCAGCCAGGCTCTTGCCGCCGACAGTTGATCGAGATCCTGTTCGAAGGTGGTTTCGGCACTGATCGACTTTTCCTCCCGCTCGGGCACCACCGGCCGCGGGTCGATTCCGTGGGCCAGCGCCTGCAGCAGCACGTGCTGGCGTCCGACCACCCGCGCCAGCACGCTGGCCGCGGCCTGCCGAACATCCGAGATCTGCCGAAAGCCGGCGCGCTCGAGCTTTTCCTGCGCCACCTTGCCCACCGTCCACAGGCGGCCGACCGGCAACGGGTCGAGCACGTTTTGGCAATTGGCTGCGGTGATTTCGAACTGGCCGTCGGGTTTGCCCAGTTCACTGGCCAGCTTGGCCAGCCACTTGTTGCTCGCGATACCGACCGAACAACACAGCCCAGTGCCCTCGCGCACCCGCTGCCGGATCGCGCTGGCAATGCCCGCGGGCGCGCCGAACAGGCGCCGGCTGGCACTGACATCGAGAAACGCCTCGTCCAGCGACAGCCCTTCAATGAGCGGGGTGAACTCGTTGAAGATGGCGAACACCTGACGCGAGACTTCCGCATAACGCGCCATGCGCGGCAGCAGATAGACGCCGTCCGGGCACAACTGCCGCGCCCTGGCGGTGGGCATCGCCGAACGCACGCCAAATCGACGCGCCGCATAACTGGCGGTGGCAACCACGCCACGCCGGCCCAGTCCACCGACGATCAACGGCAAACCGCTGAGCGCCGGATTGTCGCGTTCCTCGACCGAAGCGAAGAACGCGTCCATATCAACATGCAGGATGGCGCGCTCGGGCATGGCTATCCGGTGTATGTGGAGACCGGCGAATCCGTCGTCCCGGCGAACGCCGGGACCCAGTGTCCGAGCGTAGCGCGGGATTCAATTCTGGTCACCGGCGTTCGCCGGGGCGGCAGTACCGGGGCGACCGCACTGGACGCTGCCACACCTTCACCCAATCAATCGGCTTCCGGGCGCATGTACGGAAACAACAGCACGTCGCGGATCGACGGCACTCCGGCCAGCAGCATCACCAATCGGTCGATGCCGACGCCGAGGCCACCGGTCGGCGGCATGCCGTACTCCAGCGCACGGATGTAATCGGCGTCGAAGTGCATGGCCTCGTCGTCGCCAGCCTCCTTTTCGGCGACCTGGGCGTGGAAGCGCGCGGCCTGGTCTTCCGGGTCGTTCAATTCGGAAAATCCATTGGCGATTTCCTTGCCATTGATGAACAGCTCGAAGCGGTCGGTCAGCTCCGGATCGCTGTCACTGGCCCGGGCCAGCGGCGATACCTCGGTCGGATAGGCGGTGATGAAGGTCGGCTGCAGCAGTTCCGGCTCGACCGTCTTCTCGAAGATTTCGAGCAGCAGCCGCCCCCAGCCGAAACTGTCCTTGCAATGAATGCCGAGCCGCGCGCAATGCCCGCGCAGGGCGTCACGGTCATGCCAGTCGGCCGCGCTGATTTCCGGGTTGTAGTGGCCGACCGCTTGGTCCAGACGCCAGCGCCGGAACGGCTGGCCTAGATCGATCTCGCGGCCCTCCCAGGCGAACACCGACTTTGCGCACACTTCCCGCGCGACCGACTGGATCATCGCTTCGGTCAGGTCCATCACCTCGGTATGGCTGGCATAGGCCTGGTACAACTCGAGCATGGTGAACTCGGGATTGTGCCGGGTGCTGACGCCCTCGTTGCGGAAATTGCGGTTGATTTCATAGACGCGGTCGAAGCCACCCACGGTCAGGCGCTTCAGATACAGCTCTGGCGCCACCCGCAGATACATGTCGAGATCGAGCGCGTTGTGATGGGTAACAAAAGGCCGCGCGGTGGCGCCACCCGGAATCGGGTGCATCATTGGCGTTTCCACTTCCAGGAAGCGCCGCTGGTCGAGAAACCGGCGCAGCCCGGAGATCACCTTTGAGCGCAGCACGAACACCGCGCGCGATTCCTCGTTGACGATCAGATCGACATAACGCTGACGATAGCGTACCTCGACATCGGCCAGACCATGCCACTTGTCCGGCAGCGGCCGCAGCGACTTGGCCAGCAGGCGCAACTGCTCGACCCGCAGCGAGAGCTCGCCGGTACGGGTGCGCATCAGCACGCCTTCGGCGGCGATGATATCGCCCACGTCCCAACCCTTGAACGCCTCGTACACTTCGCCCAGGGTGGATTGCTGCAGGAACAGTTGCAGCGCCCCGCTCTGATCCCGGAGCTGCACGAAACTGGCCTTGCCCATCACCCGCTTGGCGAGCAGCCGCCCAGCCACACGCACCCGGCGCTCCGCCACCTCGACCGCGGCCGCGTCCCAGCGTTCGGCATCGGCGAACTCGGCCTGCACGTCACCGGCGAAGGTGTCCGGCCGGAAGTCATTGGGATAGGCCGGTCCGGTGGCGCGCAGCGCGTTCAATTTGCCCCGGCGCTCGGCGATCAGGCGGTTTTCGTCCGGCGCTGCGGCTTCGTTGGCTTCGATAGTGGTTGTCATGGCTCGGCGGGAGTCGGGAGTCGGGAGTCGGGAGTCGGGAGTCGGGAGTCGGGAGTCGGGAAACGGGAGACGGGAGGCGGGAGACGGGAGGCGGGAGACGGGAAGCGGGAGACGGGAGGCGGGAGACGGGAGGCGGGAGACGGGAGGCGGGAGACGGGAGGAGGGAAGCGGGAAGCGGGAAGCGGGAGGCGGGAAGCGGAAAGCGGAAAGCGGAAAGCGGAAAACCGAAAACCGAAAACCGAACACCGAAAACCGAAAACCGAAAACCGAACACCGAAAACCGAAAACCGAAAACCGAAAACCGAAAACCAATCTTCCCCTCTCAATCCAACCGGCGCGCACCGGCTTCGAGACCGGCCTTCAGACTGGCCTCGATGAATTCGTCGATATCGCCATCCAGCACTTTCTGCGTATCGGTGCGCTCGATGCCGGTGCGCAGGTCCTTGATCCGGCTCTGGTCGAGCACGTAGTTGCGGATCTGGCTGCCCCAGCCGACATCGGCCTTGTTCGCTTCCAGCACGTCGCGCTCGGCGTTGCGCTTCTGCACTTCCAGTTCGTACAGCTTGGCCTTCAGCATTTTCATCGCGCGATCGCGGTTGCCGTGCTGCGAACGCTCGATCTGGCAGGCCGCCACCACCCCGGTCGGCAGATGCGTGAAGCGCACCGCCGACTCGGTCTTGTTGACATGCTGGCCACCGGCGCCGGAGGCACGATAGACATCGACCTTGAGATCGGCCGGATTGATTTCGATCTCGATATCGTCGTTGACCTCGGGCGACACGAACACCGAGGCAAACGAAGTATGCCGGCGGTTGTCTGAATCGAACGGTGATTTCCGCACCAGCCGGTGCACGCCGATTTCGGTCTTCAGCCAGCCGAACGCGTAATCGCCCTCGACCCGGAAGGTGGCGCTCTTGATGCCGGCCACTTCACCGGCCGAAGCTTCCATCAGCTCGGTTTTCCAGCCACGGGCCTCGGCCCAGCGCAGGTACATGCGCAGCAGAATCTCGGCCCAGTCCTGCGCCTCGGTGCCACCGGCCCCGGCCTGGATATCGACGAAGGCATTGTTCATGTCCATCTGGCCCGAGAACATCCGCCGGAATTCGAGCTGATCGACCTTGAGCGCCTGCTGTTCCAGGTCATCCTGCACCGCGATCGCGGTCGCCTCGTCTTGCTCGGCGATGGCCAGATCCAAGAGCTCGCGCGCCTCGGCCAGGCTGTGCGTGAGTGCGGCGATCACATTGACCACCTTTTCCAGCGCCGAGCGTTCCTTGCCCAGCTCCTGTGCCCGCGTCGGGTTGTCCCAGACGCCGGGCAGCTCCAGCTCGCGGTTTACCTCTTCCAGCCGCTCGCTCTGCCGATCGAAGTCAAAGATACCCCCTGAGCGAAGCCACACGCTCGCTCAAATCGTTGATCCGGAAAGCGATGGGATTGGTCTCGATCATGGTGTTGGAATTCGGCGGCGACGATCGCCAATCATAGCAGCCCGACGACAAAGTCCACCTGGCCGCCCTGCCGAACTTCGACCTGGCGTCCGCGCCGCGTACACCAAAATGACCACAGCGCGCGTAGGCTGGCGGTGAGCGCAGCGGTTTTTAACGGCGGAGCCGGTCACCCCAGCAGGCGCTGCCGTACGACCGAAAATGCTGGGGTTCGTTGCACTCACCCCAGCCTACAAATCTGGCGGTCGCCACCAAAGTGGGTCTTAATCCCTTCTTTATCAGGGCTTGGGTTTTGGCATCGGTTGTACGATCATATAGGTACCTGATTAGCCCCGAATCTCAGCCAGGGAACCCAAGGACCGTTCGTGCTGAGCGTAGCTCGCGCAGCGGGCGAAGTCGAAGCACCTCTCGGGACCCTTCGACT
>JBGSKT010000141.1:0-5072 GCA_041741075.1 Lysobacterales bacterium | reverse complement strand
CGCGACCGCCTGCGGGTCGATGCGAGTGGCGAGCGGCTGGTAGTCCTGGATGGTGTGGCCGAGCAGGGGCGTGTCGAGTTGCTGCCAGTGGCTGAGCGGCGCGTTGAGGAAGGCGCTGGCGCGGGCACCGGTGGCGGGCAGGATCGGTTGCAGGCAGGCGGCCAGCACCCGGAACAGGTTCAGTGCCTGGCTGCAGACTGATTGCAGTTCGGCGTCGCGGCCGTCCTGCTTGGCCAGCACCCAGGGCTTGTGCTCGTCTACGTAACGGTTGGCCTCATCGGCGAGCTGCATGATCTGGCGCACCGCGGAACTCAGCTCGCCGGCATCGTAGGCCGCCACCACTTCGCGGGTGCCGGCGACGAAGTGTGCATACAGTTCCGGATCGGCCAGGGTGGGGGCAAGCCGGCCGGCGAAGCGCTTGCTGATGAAGCCGGCGGCGCGGCTGGCGATGTTGACGAACTTGCCGACCAGATCGGCGTTGACCCGGGCGGTGAAGTCGTCCAGGTTGAGATCCAGGTCATCGACCCCGGCGCCGGTCTTGGCGGCGAAGTAATAACGCAGGGTTTCCGCTGGCAAATGATCGAGCCAGCTGCGCGCCTGGATGAAGGTGCCGCGTGACTTCGACATCTTGGCGCCGTTCACGGTCAGATAGCCGTTTACGTGCAGCCGGGTGGGCGCGCGCAGGCCGGCGCCGTGCAGCATCGCCGGCCAGAACAGGCCGTGAAAGTTGATGATGTCCTTGCCCAGGAAGTGGTGCAGTTCGGTCGGGCTGCCCGGCTGCAGATAATGATCGAAATCGCCGCCGGTCGCGGTGCAGTAGGCGCGGAAACTGGCCAGATAGCCGATCGGCGCGTCCAGCCAGACATAGAAATACTTGCCCGGCGCGCCGGGAATCTCGAAGCCGAAGTAGGGCGCGTCGCGGGTGATGTCCCAACTGCGCAGGCCGCCGTCCAGCCATTCGCGCAGCTTGGCTTTGACCGCCGGGTGGGCGACGTTGCCTTGTAGCCAGTCGCTGAGGAAACCGTGCAGTTTGGGCAGGCTGAAGAAAAAGTGTTCGCTCTCTTTCATCTCCGGGGTGGCGCCGGACAGCACCGATTTCGGGTGCTTCAGTTCGGTCGGGGTGTAGGCGGCGCCGCAGACTTCGCAGTTGTCGCCGTACTGGTCGGCGGACCCGCACTTCGGGCATTCGCCGCGGATGTAGCGATCGGGCAGGAACATCGCCTTGAGCGGATCGTAAAACTGCAAGATGGTGCGGGTCTCGATCAGGTTGGCGGCAGCAAGGCGCTGATAGAACAATTCGGCCAGTTCGCGGTTTTCACTGCTGTGGGTGCTGTGGTAGTGATCGAAGGCGACGTTGAATTCGGCAAAGTCACGTTCGTGCCCGGCGCGGATCGCGTCGATGAAGGCTTCGGCGCTGACCCCGGCTTTTTCCGCGGCCAGCATGATCGGGGTGCCGTGGGCGTCGTCGGCGCAGACGTAAACCACGCAATCTCCGGCCAGACGCCGCGCGCGCACCCAGATATCGGCCTGGATGTAGCCGACCAGATGGCCAAGATGCAGCGGCCCGTTGGCATAGGGCAGGGCGGCGGTGACGAGAATCTGGCGGGCGGATGGCATGGCCGTGCGATTTCCTGAAGTGGCCGGCGCGCGCGGACGGCGCCAGCAAAGCCGCCATAATGCCATGCTCACCGGCCCGCGGTGATATTTGGCCGCCGGGTCCGACAGGCTGCTACGCTTTCGGCCTTTGCATGCGATGGTAATTCAGATGAGCAATGCCTCCGAGCTACGTGCCCGCGAACTGCTGGCCGAATTCATCGACCCGCATACCGGGGTGGACCTGGTATCCGGTGGCGCGCTGGCCGGGGTCGCCGCCGACGGCGACCGGATTGCCGTCGACATCGTGCTGCCCTATCCGGCAGCGACCTGGACGGCCGAGCTGGCCGCGCAGTTGCGGCAGATGCTGGAGGCCGATCCGGCGATCGCCGCGGCCACCGTGAATGTCGGTTGGCGGGTGTACGCGCACCGGGTGCAGAAAGAGCTGACCCCGCTGCCCAATGTGCGCAACATTATTGCCGTGGCCTCGGGCAAGGGCGGCGTCGGCAAGTCCACCACCGCGGCCAATCTGGCGCTGGCGCTGCAAGTCGAAGGCGCCCGGGTCGGCATCCTCGATGCCGATATCTACGGGCCCAGCCAGCCGCGCATGATGGGCGTCAGCGGCAAGCCGGATTCCAGGGACGGCAAGACCATCGAACCGAAGATCAGCCACGGCGTACAGGTGATGTCGATCGGTTTCTTGATCGAGGAAGACACCGCCATGATCTGGCGCGGTCCGATGGTCTCGCAGGCGCTGCAGCAGTTGTTGAACGATACCCAGTGGGTCGATCTGGATTATCTGGTGATCGACCTGCCGCCCGGCACTGGCGACATCCAGCTGACCCTGTGCCAGCGGGTGCCGGTATCCGGAGCGCTGATCGTGACCACGCCGCAGGACATCGCCCTGCTCGACGCGAAGAAGGGCCTGAAGATGTTCGAGAAGGTCGAGGTGCCGGTGCTCGGCATCGTCGAGAACATGGCCGTACACGTGTGTTCAGCGTGCGGCCACGCCGAACACATCTTCGGTAGTGGCGGCGGCGCCAGCATGGCCAGCCAGTACGACGTGCCGCTGCTGGGTTCGTTGCCGCTCGCCATGCACGTGCGCGAGCAGGCCGATGGCGGCACCCCGACGGTGATTGCGGCGCCGGATTCGCTGGCCGCCCGGGTCTACCGCGAAATCGCCCGCAAGACCGCGGCGCGCCTGAGCATGCAGGCGCGCAACAAGAAGATCGCGATGCCGAGCATCGTCATTTCCGATAGTTGAAGTCGACCGCAAGCGGAGCCCCGAGTGAGCATCAAATCCGACCGCTGGATCCGCCGCATGGCCGAGCAGCATGGCATGATCGAACCGTTCGAACCGGGCCAGGTGCGGCTCGGCAAGGATGGCGAAAAGCTGGTTTCCTACGGCACTTCGAGCTACGGCTACGACGTGCGCTGCGCCAGCGAGTTCAAGGTGTTCACCAATATCAATTCGACCATCGTCGATCCCAAACACTTTGACCCGGACAGCTTCGTCGATATCGACGCGCCGGTCTGCATCATTCCGCCGAACTCGTTTGCGCTGGCGCGCACCGTCGAGTATTTCCGCATCCCGCGCAGCGTGCTGACCATTTGCCTGGGCAAGAGCACCTATGCGCGCTGCGGCATCATCGTCAATGTGACTCCGCTCGAACCCGAGTGGGAGGGTCACGTCACCCTGGAGTTCTCCAACACCACCACCCTGCCGGCGCGTGTTTACGCCAACGAGGGCGTGGCGCAGATGCTGTTCTTCGAATCCGATGAAGAGTGCGAGACCAGCTACCGCGACCGCGGTGGCAAATACCAGGGCCAGCGCGGCGTGACCTTGCCGCGGGCCTGATTTCCCCACCCAGGAGATGACCATGGAAAGCCAGACACCACCCCCGGTTCCGGGCGGGCCGCCGCCGCTCAATCCCTATGCCGCGCCGCAGGCCGTGGTCGCCGATTTTGCGCCCTCGGACACCCTGGAGCTGGCCGGTCGCGGCATGCGTCTGGCCGGGGCGATCATCGACACCATCCTGCTGATGCTGCTGGTCGTGCCGCTGATGTTTGCCAGCGGGTTCATCCAGATGGCGATGCGCGGCGAGCAGCCCGGCTTCGGCTGGAGTGTAGCCATGGGCCTGGCCGGCTTCGCCATTTTCCTGCTGATCAATGGCTATTTCCTGCACCAGTCCGGGCAGACCGTGGCCAAGAAGATGCTCGGCATGCGCATCGTCGATCTGCACGGCGAGCAGCCGGAATTTTTCCGTCTGGTCGGTTTGCGCTATGCGCTGATGCAACTGATCCAGATGGTGCCGATCGCCGGCTCGGTGTTTGGCTTGATCGACGTGCTGTTCATTTTTCGCGAAGACCGTCGCTGCATCCACGACCTGATCGCCGGAACCCGCGTGGTGCTGGTCTAGCTTTAAGCCGGGAGCGCCGAGCACCAGCTCGGCATTCTGGTCGCCGGGCTGGCGCTGCGCGCAGGGGTCCAAACAATTTGCGATAGGTGCGAGAGACCTGCCCGAACGATATTCACTCGTCGAACAGGTCTGCATGCCGCCCGCTACGCTCGAACCTCAGCACGTCTCCCGCGACTTTGTAAATCAGCAGCCAATCCGGCTCGATGCGCGCATCTCGGAAACCCCGCCACCCGCCTTTCAGCGGGTGGTCGAGGTAGCTTGCCGGCAGCTGCTTAGCCTCGATCGACAGGCGCAACAAGGTCTTGAGTTTGCCGATGTCCTTGCCGCGCTTTTGCAACTGCTTCAAGTCGCGCTTGAACTGGCCGGAATCGGCGGCTTGCCGCATCAGATCCCCAACTGATTGAACAGATCGTCGGCATCCCTGGTGTGGTGCAGCTCCTCGCCGCGCTCACTCTTTGCCAGTGTTTTCGCGGTCAGCGCATTGGGAATGTGCATCTCGAACGGCAACGCCTTTTCCTTGGCAATCTTGGTCAATGCAGAGAACAGCGCAGCAGCCGCGAAGTCAGAACTTCTCGACTCCGCGCAGATGCTGGGCAGACCGGCTCCGCTGCTAAAAAGCCACTGCGTGCATCACCAGCCTACGGTGGCAGGATCGCCGCCAGCGCTCGATCCAGCGCGCGGTACAGGTGTGGCAGGGTGGGCTGGTAGGCGGCGAGTGCCGGAAAAACCAGAAAACTGTCGAAGTGCTGGACCTGGTCGATTTCCTCGAGCGTGATCTCGATGCCGTGTTCACGCGCCGCCGCGACGTAGGGGCGGCTGCTGAAGTCGATCGGAATCATGCTGTCGCCGACGCCGTGCAGAATGTGCAGATAGCCGGCGTGCGGCTGGCCATTGGCGCGGGTCGCGGCGATCGAATCCTGCACCGTCAACGCCTGCGCTCCGCTGCCGGTCCACAACGCGCGGGCGCAGTGCAGGGCCGCGAACTGTGGGTCCGCTCCGCTGGCCAAAGTATCGATGATGCCGATCCCGACCCCGGGCGCGATGCCGCCGCTGTCGCCC
>JBGSKT010000140.1:0-5394 GCA_041741075.1 Lysobacterales bacterium | reverse complement strand
CCTGGATCACGGTGGCGGCGGTGCTGGTGCATTTGCTGCCGGCCGGGCCGGTGGCGCCGGGTGCGGCCGACATCAACGCGATCGGTTATCTGTATCGAACGCTCAGCACCCCGGGTGCCGACAACGGCGATCTGGAGCGGCTGCGCGCCGGTGCCAAGCGGCTCGACGATCTGGTGCTGGCCGAGTACCTGAGCGATTTCGCGGCTCTGGCCTATGACCAGCGCGAGGCGGTATTGCGCAAGCTCGAAGCCAGCATGTCCGGGCAGAGCTGGCTGTCGATGCTGATGGTCTACCTGCTCGAAGCCCTGCTCGCCGATCCGGTCTATGGCGGCAATAGCGATGGCCGCGGCTGGCAGTGGCTGCGTCATCAACCCGGATTCCCGCGGCCGCCGGCCGATCATGCCTGGTACCGGATGGCGGCATTGAGCGGACAACGCAAGCAGAAGGCGGTCGGCTGATGGACCATGATTTCGATGTCTGCGTGATCGGCAGCGGTGCCGGCGGCGGCCCGGTCGCCCTGCGTCTGGCCCAGGCCGGCAAGCGCGTGCTGGTGCTGGAAAAGGGGCCCTGGTTCACCGAGAAGGATTTCTTCAAGGACGAACTCGCCTGCTGCCGGCGCAGCGTGTATACGCCCAAGCTCAGCGACGAGCAGCATGTGATCGAGGACCGCGACCGCGATGGCGACTGGGTCGGCGTGCCGACCTCGGAATCCGGCTGGGATTTCTGGAACGGCAACTGCGTCGGCGGCTCGTCGAACTTCATGAGCGGGTTTTTCCATCGGCTGAAGCCGGTCGATTTCCGCCAGTTGTCCGAATTCGGTCCGATCGCCGGCGCCAATCTGGTCGACTGGCCGATCGATTACGCCGAGCTGGAACCGTACTACGCGATGGTCGAGCGCGAGGTCGGCATCTCCGGTCGGGTGGTCCCGCATCCGCATGCCGAGCCACGCTCGACCCCGGATTTTCCTTATCCACCGACCGCCGAACACGCCTTCGCGGCCAGAATCGACCGCGCCTGCGGCGAACTCGGGTTGCAGCCGTTTCCGGTGCCGCGGGCGATCCTGTCGCAGCCCAAGGACGGGCGGCGCAGTTGCGAATATTCGGGGTTCTGCGGCAGTTACGGCTGTTCCTCCGGCGCCAAGGGCAGTGCGCGCGCGGCCCTGCTCGACCGCGCGGTCGCGACTGGCCACTGCGAGATTCGCGCCAATGCCAAGGTGACCCGGTTGCTGAGCGACGCCCAGGGCCGGATCGCCGCAGTTGAATACGTCGATGGCGCGGGTGCCAGTCAGCGGGTCGATGCCGCGATCTATGTGGTCGCCTGTCAGGCGATCGAGAGCAGCCGACTACTGCTGGCATCGACCGGCCCCAGGCACCCGCACGGGCTCGGCAACCGCTACCAACAGCTCGGCCGCAACCTGCTGTTCGCCGGCGGCAGCGAGGGTATCGGCAGTTTCTTCTACGCCGAGATGGATGCGGCCGAGGCCGCTGCCCTGCGCCAGCGCGGCCCGTTCGTCAACCGCGCGCTGCAAGAGTGGTACACCATCGAAGACGCGGCCTTCGGCGGTCGCGCCAAGGGCGGCACCATCGATTTCCTGTTCAGCCACCCCAACGCGATCGGCCGCGCGGCCAACCAGATCTGGGACAACAACGACGAATTTCTGGTCTGGGGCGAGCCGCTGCAGCAGCGCTTGCACCGGGTATTCGCGGAGAAACAATACCTGCGCTTCGAGGCCTTCGCCGACTGGCTGCCAAACGACGATTGCTTCGTCGCCCTGGACCCGACCGTGCAGGACAAATGGGGTTCGGCGGTGGCGCGGGTGCGGGTCGGCTATCACCCGCACGGGCTCAAGGTCGGGCGCTTCCTGGCCGACCAGGGCGAGCGCGTGCTGAAGCAACTCGGCGCCCGCGACATCAGCACTTTCGTCACCGGCGATCCGCCGCAGAACCTGGCCGCCGGTGGCTGCCGCTTCGGCACCGACCCGAAAACCTCGGTGCTGGATCGGGATTGCCGGGTCCACGACATCGACAACCTCTACGTCAGCGACGGCAGCTTCATGCCCACCGGCGGCAGTGTGCCACCGACCTGGACCATCTACGCCAACGCCTTCCGCGTGGCCGAGCGTATCCAGGCCGCGTTGTGACGCAATCCGGGGATGTAGGGGCGACGGAACGTCGCGACTTGGCAATCGGAGCGGGTAGCCACGACCGAATCCGGCCAGCCGCAGGGTCGCCGCGGCGCTAAGCTTCTTCGTCCGTTCTCGCAGCAGCATTCGCCATGTCATCTTCGCCCTGGGACAACATTTTCTGGCAGGCGCTCAGCGGTACGCAGGCGCAGCTGGCCTGCGGCACCGACACGATCCGGCGGCTGCTGCCGGGCTATTCGGCGATGATCGCGATGGCTGATCCGCGCTACCCGGACTGGGCGGCGATCCGGCCGTTCTGTGAAGTGGGCGAACGCCTGTACTGCTCGGGTTGGCAGGGCGAGGTGCCCACAGGTTGGGAACTGATGGTAGACACGCATATGTGCCTGATGCGCTGGGACGGCGTCGAGCCGGCGCCGGACGACGCCCTGGCGGCGATGGACCTGGGTGCGGCGCATCTGCCGCAAGTGCTCGATCTGGTGGAGAAGACCAAGCCCGGCCCGTTCGGGCCGCGCACCATCGAAATGGGCGAATACTTCGGGTTGGTCGAGGACGGGCAACTGCTCGCGATGGCCGGCGAGCGCTTGCACGTGGGTAGCTTGCGTGAAGTCAGCGGGGTCTGCACCGATCCGGCGTTTCAGGGGCGCGGCCTGGCGCGACGCCTGATGAATCGGGTGATCCGCCGGCAGTTGCGGCGCGGGCAAACCCCGTTCCTGCATGTCGCGTCCAGCAATGAACGCGCCCGCGGCCTGTACCAGAGCATGGGCTTCCGGGTCGAGCGCGAGGTGGCGTTACGGGTAGTGGCGCCGCTGCCCTCTGGAAGCTCCGCGAGTTGCCGGTAATCGATCTACCGTATGCCAACCCGAGCTTCGCCACCGTGGCCAAGGTGGCTGGCGTGTTAGGCTTTCGACTGACACTGGTGGCGAGTGGGCATTGACCCGGACGCCAGTCGATGCATCCGAATCGAAGGCCGCCGAAAGGCGGCCTTCGCTGTTTCGCTCACCCGCAGGAACAGTCGCTCAGAATGACGGCATCTGTGGGTTGTGCACTGCATCCGCGCGACCACGTTGCCAACGCGGGCGCAGGGCGCGCTCGTTGGCGACCCGGTTGCCGTAGCGGCACCACGCGGGTGTTCCGGGTTGGCCTCGCCATGGTGGCCACGGGTTTTGAACCCCCGGATTGCCTGCGACGCGAGGGTGGGTGCTGAAGCTGTCCTTGACCACGCCACCGGCCAGCGCGACCATACGGCGCCGCACCCCGAGTCCGGGGCGCTGCTTGGCATCGGGCCGCATGGGGGATAGTCATCATGAGCACACCGGTCAATCTCACCGAACTGGTCGATGCCTGCGAGTGGGTCAGCGTTGCGGGCTTCTGCGATAAGGCCGCCTACGTCAATCGGGAATCCGGGACGGTCCACTGGGTATCCGATGCCATCGACGCGGATGAAGAGTTGCCCGAAGATATCGAGGACATCGAAAACGACATCCGCTACCTCGCCGTGCCCAACAAGCGCGATCTCGATCTCGGCAGGGCGCTGGCACTGGGCTTTGTCGCAAAGCACTTGCCGGACTCGTACGATACCGTCCGCGGCTACTTTCACAAGCAGGACGCCTATGCCCGCTTCAAGAACCTTTTGGAACGAAGCGGTTGTCTCGAAGCCTGGTTCCAGTACGAAACCGATGCCGTCGCGCAGGCATTGCGCGAGTGGCGCGAAGCGAAGGGTCTTCAGGTAGGTCCGTAGTGAAGCTCGGCAACATGAGAATCCAGCAAGCGACCCCACCGCTGTCTGTGGGAGCGACGGCAGGTCGCGACTGCCAAGGCCACCGGAACCATACGAAGTCGGCTTCGACCCTTACAACAAGCTGATCGACCGGGTCTCCAGCGACAATCGCAAGCGGGTTTCAATTCTGACCGACTGACGTTGCTGGCTGCGACCGTCCCGACAGGTGGCGCGCTACGCTGGACGCGAAGTCCCGAACACCTGCATGTGCGCCACCCCGGCAGGGATTGGCGACGAATTGGCCGTGATTGGGTGTTAATGGGTGTAATATTGGTTCATGTTGAGAGCCGACACCCTCCAGATCACTCCCGAAATCCTTAGCCTCATCGCCAGAATCGATGAGTTCAAAGGCGCCTGGCGCGCTTTGGGCACGCTAGCGCCGGATCGTCTGTCGGCCCTGCGTCGGGTCGCCACCATCGAAAGCATTGGCTCATCCACCCGCATCGAGGGCAGCAAGCTGTCCGACCGTGAGGTGGAGCAGTTGCTGTCGAACCTGGAGATCAAGTCGTTCGCCACCCGCGACGAGCAGGAAGTGGCCGGCTACGCCGAATTGATGGACCTCGTGTTCTCGTCGTGGCCGGACATCCCGTTCACCGAGAACCACATCAAGCAGTTGCACCAGATTCTGCTGCGCTACAGCGAGAAGGACATCCGGCATCGCGGCAACTACAAGACCCATTCGAACAGCGTCGCCGCCTTCGATGAGCTCGGCGCGCAGATCGGCATCGTGTTCCAGACCGCCACGCCGTTCGATACACCCCGCCTCATGACCGAACTGGTGGCATGGGTGAACGAGGCGCGCGAAACGACCCACCTGCATCCGCTGCTGGTCATCGCTCTGTCGATCGTCGTGTTGCTGGAAATCCATCCGTTCCAGGACGGCAACGGGCGGCTGAGCCGCGTGCTGACGATGCTGCTGCTCCTGCAGGCCGGCTATGCCTATGCGCCCTACAGCTCGTTGGAAAGTGTCGTCGAGCAGGACAAGGAAGCCTACTACCTCGCTCTGCGGCAAACCCAGGGCACGATCCGCACCGAGTCGCCGAACTGGCAGCCGTGGCTGATTTTTTTCCTGCGCTCCCTGGCCGAGCAGGTCCGGCGACTGGAGAAAAAGGTCGAGCGCGAAAAGATCGTGTTGGCTGCGATGCCCGAACTTTCGCTTCAGATCGTCGAGTTCACCCGCGCGCATGGTCGCGTCACCATCGGCGCGGCCACCAAGCTGACCGGCGCCAGTCGCAACACGCTCAAGCAACACTTCCGCGCGCTGGTCGAGCGCGGCACCCTGAACCCGCACGGCAGCGGTCGCGGAGCCTGGTACGACCTGCGCTGATAGACGGTCCTGATTAGCCACAAACCTCAGCTATCCATACCCGTTCGCCCTGAGCGTAGCGCCGTAGGCGCGAAGTCGAAGGGTCCCGAGGGGTGCTTCGACTTCGCCCGCTACGCGAGCTACGCTCAGCACGAACGGTCCTTGGGT
>JBGSKT010000139.1:0-3469 GCA_041741075.1 Lysobacterales bacterium | reverse complement strand
CGCCGCCGCCAGGCTGCGCTCGACCCGTTCGGCCAGGCTGCCGGTTTGCGCCCGCAGCAGCAGGGGCTTGCCCGATATTGCGGTCAGGCGCACGGCGTATAGCCCCGGCGCCAGCGCCTGGGCGCGTGCACCCAGACCGTCCCAGGGGACCGAGACCTCGATGCGCTTCTGGAACAGGCGCTCTTCGCCGTACCAACTGCGGATGGTGTTCTCGCCGTCGGCGTCGAGCAGATCGACCCGCCAGGCCACGGTCGAAGGATCGCGCGCGTCGAGGTAACTGAAGTCGAGCAGGAAATTGCGCGCTTCACCGGACTCGCCGGTAAACGGCGCGTACAGGGTGGCTTCGAATTCATGGTGGTCGGGACTGACCGCCGCTACCGAAGCGGCCCCGCACAACAGCAAAAGCGCGCACGACAGCGTGCGCAAATGGCGCGTAATCGACATGAACGACTCCCCGGAAAACGACGTAAGCGCCCAGCGGCGCCGTGAAGGGTCGGCTCGCCTCCGGCGATCCACCCGTCGTGTAGCCATCCCTTGCCGTTATGGCCGACTCGCCCTCGGCCGTGTCTCTTGGACATTGACAGTCTTTCGTTGCGCGCCGATGACGGCCCGCGCTCGACCTTTTAGCGGAACGGCCGAGCCCTGTCGCGCTGCACTGCGGCATGAACTGGGAGGGGTATCGGATTCAGAGGACAGAGGGCTACGCTCGCGGCTCGACCACGACCACGGTGCCGCTGATGCGGTCGTGCCACATGCGTCGGCGCGGGTCGAATAGCGCCCACCACAGGCCGAGTCCGAGCGGGGCGATCGCCAGCAGGCTGGCCGCAAATCGCAGCAGCGACTGGTTGAGCGTCGGTCTCTGACCGGTCTCGGTCATCACCACCAGGCGCCAGGCGCGCATGCCGATGGTGAAGCCGCCGCGATGCCAGGAACCGGCATAGTAGGCGGTGATCAACAGCACCAGCAGCAACTGCAGCCAGCGACTGGCGGTGCTGCCGGCGGGGATCGCCGTACCCGCAAAGGGTTGCACCAGGGCGGTCGCAATCATCAGCAGGGCGGCGACCGGCAACAGGTCATAGAGCGCGGCCAGCAGCCTTTTCCACAGGGGTGCGTAAGTCATCGTGTGATCGTGGGTGGCAAACGGTCCGGCGGCGGCGATCCCGGCATGGAACAATGCGGAATCCCGACTGCAGCCGGAATGTAGCAGCAATGCCACCCTCATCAGCACCGCAGCAGACTGTGCCGGACCAGGCCCTGATTGAATCGACCCTGGAGCAGGCGTGGTCGGAACTGGGGCTGTCGCAGAACACGCTGTCTGCCTATCGTAGCGATCTCGGAGCAACTGCCAGCGCGCTGGCAGGTCGCGGCAGGAACCTGCTCTCGGCCCGCCGCGAAGATCTCTATCAATTGCTGGCGGCGCGGCTCCAGGCCGGCATCGGTGCGCGCAGCAATGCCCGGCTGCTGTCGGCGCTGCGCTTGTTTTATCGTCTGCAACTGCGTCTGCAGCGGATTGACGCCGACCCGACCGCGTTGGTCGAATCACCAAAACTGCCGCGGTCCCTGCCCAAGTCGCTGTCCGAGTCCGAGGTCGAGGCCTTGCTGGCCGCACCCGAAGGTGCCCACCCGATCGGCCTGCGCGATCGCGCCATGCTGGAACTGCTGTACGCCACCGGGCTTAGGGTGACCGAACTGGTGACCCTGACCACCGACCAGATCAATCTGCGTCAGGGTGTCCTGCGCGTGCGCGGCAAGGGCGCCAAGGAACGCCTGGTACCGCTCGGCGAAATGGCGGTCGATAGCCTGGATCGCTATCTGACCGGTGCCCGCGGCGCCCTGCTCGGCCGCCGCGAAAGCGTCGATCTGTTTGTCAGTGCGCGTGGCCAGCGCATCACCAGCCAGGCGTTCTGGCTGATGGTCAAAAAATATGCGCTGCGGGCCGGCATCAATCGGGCGGTTTCGCCGCATGGCCTGCGCCACGCTTTTGCCACCCACCTGCTCAACCACGGCGCCGATCTGCGCGCGCTGCAGATGCTGCTCGGGCACCGCAGCCTGGCGACCACCCAGATCTACACCCTGGTCGCCACGGAAGGCCTGAAGCGGCTGCACGCCGAGCACCATCCACGCGGGTGAGGGGTGGTCGGGAGTCGGGAGTCGGAGTCGGGAAGTGGGAAGTGGGAAGTGGGAAAGCGGCGTCGTCCCGGCGAACGCCGGGACCCAGTGCTTTTGTTACTGAGGCCACGGTCACCACTGGGCCCCGGCGTTCGCCGGGGCGACGGCATGTCGTCTCCCGTCTCCCGCCTATGGCAGAATGCGCGGCCCTGAACTTTCCCGCCCGGGCCGGGTCGTACTCAGCCCAGGCACCTGGCTTGCCGCAATCACCGATCAAGGATTTTGCATGTCGAAATTTGTATTGACCGCGCTGGCGGTCCTGGGTGTGACCGCTGCCACTGCCGATCCGGCCAGCGAAGACAAGGTGCGGGCGGCGATCCAGTCGATGGTGCCCAGCGCCAAAATCGATGCCATCGCCGAATCCAGCCTGCCCGGTTTCTATGAGGTGGTGATCGGCAGCAATGTGCTGTACGCCAGTGCCGACGGAAAATTCCTGATGCAGGGCCGCATCTTCGACATCGAACACAAGGTCGATCTGACCGAGCGTCGCGAATCCAGCCTGCACAAGACGGCGATGGCCAAGGTCGGCACGGACAAGCGCATCGTCTTTGCGGCCAAGCATCCGACCCACACGGTCAGCGTGTTCACCGATATCGATTGCGGCTACTGCCGCCGTCTGCACCAGCAGATCGGCGAATACAACGATCTTGGCATCTCGGTCGAGTACCTGTTCTTTCCGCGCGCCGGGCTGGGTTCGGCCTCGTTCGATAAGGCGGTGACGGTGTGGTGCGCGAAGGACCGCAACAAGGCGCTGACCGACGCCAAGGCCGGCGTGGCGATGGACAAGATCAGTTGCCAGAACCCGGTCGCCGAGACCTTTCAACTCGGCCAGGCGGTCGGGGTCAGCGGCACGCCGACCATCGTTGCCGAAAACGGCACCCTGATCGGTGGCTACGTGCCGCCGGCAGCCCTGCTCGAAAGGCTGAACGCGATCGCAGCGCAGGGTACCGGCGCGCCTTGATTCCCGGTGTTTCCAGACCGGTAGCGAGCGTTGCTGGCGCCGGTTCGGTTATGCTTCCGCGTTGTTCATGACGCTGACTTTCCTCTGATGATCTTGCTCGCGGGCGCGACTGCACTATCGGCGTTCCGGCGTCGGCGTCTGGACGCTGCGCTGGGCGCGATCGCGTCTGGTCTCAAAATCGAAACCGCCCAGCGCTTCTTCGTGCTCGAAGGCGATCCGGCGGCGATCGCGCGGACCCGCCTGGTCGAAGTCGCGCGGCTGCTGGGCGCCGGTCTGGACGCTCCGCTCGACGGCAGCGATTGCCTGTGGGTGCTGCCGCGGATCGGCACGCTGTCGCCG
>JBGSKT010000138.1:0-2884 GCA_041741075.1 Lysobacterales bacterium | reverse complement strand
CCGTGCCTGCTGGGCGAGCAGCATCAAGGCGCTGGGTCAGGTGCTGCACCTGCTGCAGGACACGGCGCAACCCCAGCATGTGCGCAATGACCGCCACAATCCAACCTCCGGCAGTTGGTGGAAGGACAATTTCGCGACTTCGCAATCGCGGCGCACCTATGAAGTCTGGACCAACTACCGCGCTACGTTGGGGGAAATCAGCAGCCCAAGTGGCGAAGAAGATTCATTCAAGGCATTCTTCGCCACTCAAGCGAGCGTGCCCCCGATTCAGAGCGGCAACTACCCGAAGCCGATGTTCTTCAAGGCCATCGAGTTTTTCACCACCCGCGCCAGCGATGCGGATTTTCGAGATCGCCGCGGACTGGCCGACTTCACCAATCGAAACGTCTACTCGGAAGGCAGCATCTTCTCGAATGCTTACAACTCGCCACCTTTCACCCCTGCCAATCCGGGTTTGAGTTTCATCGAGCGACCGTTGGGCAGCTCCACGCTATTTGGTACCTTGAGCGTGTTCGATGTGCTATGGGACCGCAACGACAGCGTACAGCCTGGTTTCGTTGATCCCCCCTTGCAGGCGTTCGGCGGCAAGATCCCGCTGCTGCGGCGAAGTATCTGGACCGGGCTGCCCTTGGCCGGCGACGAGGGTGACATCATTACTTTGGATCAGTACTCCGTGCACGCCGATCTGCTGATTCCGCGCGCGATCAGCTATGGTGCTGGCCTGATCGACTATTTCTTTCGCGGCCGGCTGGAAGTGAACTCGGCGACGGCGCCGCTGGGCGTGGTCGGGGTGGTCGATCAGGGGGTGCCGCACACGGTCGATGCCGAGGGTTATCCGCGGCGGTCCGATGGCCGCATCTTCGGCTTCGAGAAGGTCCGCCTCGCGCTGCGCAATGTCAGCGAGGCGATCATCGAATCCGGCCCGGCCGCCCCGGCGCTGGCGCAGACTTCGTGCAACGGCGTGCTGGTCGCGGTGGCACGCTATCACCGCAACAGCTGCTATCAGCCGGACTTGAGCGGCCAGCGCGTGCAGCAATACACGCCGGCGCCGCCACTTTTGATCGACGAACCCGCGTGCAGCGTCGGCGTGCAGCGCACGGATTTTCAGGAGATCGCGGTCTCGGCGCCACTCAACGTCGCCAGTGTTGCCGACCTGCCCGGTGGCGTAGGCGTGGACGACTCGGTGCTACCGGTCGATAAGGTATTCGATTTCGGCGCGGACCCGATCCCGATCAACGCCACCGACCTGTTTATCCAGGTGGTCTATCGTGGCGTGCTGGGCGCAGAGCCCGACGGCATCGCGGTCGGCACCCTGGACGTGCGCGAGCCGAGTTTCGTTGCCACCTACAACGGCAGCGACTTCCGCTGGGACGGGGCGAATTGGGTGCCCGGCGTGGTCGGCACCACCGGCACCACGCGCGGCGTGGACTTTTTGCATGTCTGTGCCGGTGCGCCGTCCAAGCTGATCTATCGCCGCGCGGAATTCGGGCAGACTGCGCTGGTGTTCCCCGCCACCGGGGCCGTACCGATTGCGCCCGGCGTGGTTCGCTTGGGCATCCTGTTCACCGAACCGGCCAGCCCGACCAGCAATCGCGTGCTGCGCCACCAACCGACCATGGAACCCGCGCCGAGCGCCGCGCCCCGCATCAGTACGACCCGTGGCAACCGCCGTCAGGCCAGCAAGGAAACCGTGGCCCCCAGTATTCTGGCCGCCCCGATCCATTGTGCGGAGAACGGCGTGCCCGCGACTGGTGATTACTGGTGCAATGACCCGATCCTCGAGCGCCGCGGCCAACGCTTCGGCGATATCGCTCAGCCGATCTACTACAGCCCGGTCGGCGGCAACGACGCCAACATCGATGTCGATGCGGTACCGCTGCCGGATTTCAGTGGCCTGCGCATGCAGGAACTGGGCGAGAACCGCTTCGACCAGGAGGCCATCCCGGTCCCGTGCCCCAGCCAACCCGCCCGCACTCCTGAACAAGCCGCACTCTTGCAGCAATTGGTCGAACTGCAGGAAGCAGCATTGGAGCGGGGCATCCCGCTGGCGCCATGACTGGGCACCGGGTTTGGCACGGGCTGTGGATCAGCGCCGGTATCTGGGTCGCGGCCTGGATCGTGCAGTTCATCGGGCACCAGATCGAGGGCAAGAAGCCATCCTTCTTTCGTGATGTGCTGTTCCTGCTGGTCGGCCCGGTGTGGATCCTGGCCGCGCTCTATCGCCGCTTCGGCCTGCGCTACTGAGCATGCGCATCGCCATTCTCGGCGCCGGCAGCATCGGCTGTTTCATCGGCGCCCGGTTGATCCACGCTGGCCAGGAGGTGGTGCTGATCGGGCGTGAACGCCTGCGCGCCGAAGTGGCTGCGCACGGACTCACGGTCAGCGACGCCGATGGTGAAGACTTCCATCTGTCGCCCGAACAGGTACGGGTCAGCACCGATGTCGCCGCCCTGGCCGGTTGCGGCCTGATCCTGGTCACGGTGAAAAGTGCCGACACCGACGCAGCGGCCGCGGCCATTGCCGCGCAGGCCACGGCGTCGGCGATCGTGGTCAGTTTTCAAAACGGCATGCACAATGCCGAGCTGCTGCGCAAGCAAGTGCCCATGCACACGGTTCTGGCCGGCATGGTGCCGTGGAATGTGGTCTGGGGCGAGGGCGCGCGGTTTCATCGCGGCACCCGCGGCGAACTGATGATCGAGCCGATCATGCCGGACGCGGGAATCGTCTGCGCGGCGCTCGGCGCGGCTGGGCTGGCGATCCGCGCGCCGCGGGATTTCACCCAAGTGCAATGGGGCAAACTGCTGCTCAATCTGAACAATCCACTGAATGCGCTGAGCGGCCTGCCGCTGCGCCGCCAGTTGGCCGAGCGCGGCTGGCGCCGGAT
>JBGSKT010000137.1:0-1749 GCA_041741075.1 Lysobacterales bacterium | reverse complement strand
CCCGGACCCTGGCCCTGGCTGCCGTTGGCTGTGGACACGGGCGCGGCCCCGCTCGGTCGGAAACGCAGCGCGGCATTGGCCACCCGCAGCACCTGATCGCGCTCGGCGACCAGCACCTCGGCGTTGGCGGTCATGCCGGGCAACAGGCTGCCATCGGGGTTGTCTACGTCGACCACGACCGGGTAGGTGATGACATTGGCGGTGTTGGTCGCGGCCAGCCGCACCTGGCGCACGCTGCCGGTAAATTCCCGGCCGGGATAGGCGTCGACCGTAAAGCGCACCGGCAGGCCAGCGTGCAACTGGCCGACATCGGCCTCGTCGATACTCAGATCGAGCTGCATTTTGCTCAGGTCTTCGGCGATCGAGAACAGCACCGGGGTCTGGAAACTGGCGGCCACGGTCTGGCCGGGTTCGACGGTGCGCGAAATCACCACGCCATCGACCGGCGACCGGATCACCGTGTAGCCGAGGTCGAGCTCGGCGTTTTCGACCGCGGCACGCCGCTGCACCACCTGCGACTCGGCCACCTTGACCGCGGCCTGCATCGAAGCCAGGCGCGCACTCGACTGGTCGCGTGCGGCCAGGGCGGCATCGAATTCACTCTGCGAGATCAACTGCCGTTCGAACACCTGCTGCTTGCGCAGGTACTCGGCGTCCAGATTGCGCAGAGTGGCGCGGGCCTCGACCAGATTGGCCCTGGCGGCGGTCAGATTGGCCAGCGCCGAGGTCAGATCCGCCTGCGCCTGATTCACCCGGGCCTGGAAATTGGCCGGATCGATCACCGCGATCACCTCGTCTTTGGCCACGTGCTGGTTGAAATCCGCAGTCACACTCAGCACCAGGCCGGACAGTTGCGAGCCGATTTCAACGGTGGAGCGGGCCTTCAGATTGCCGGTTGCCGAAATCGAGACCTGGATCGGACCGCGTTCGACGGTACTGGTGCGATAGCTTTGACCATCGCCACCGTGCGTCCACCAGACCAGTGCCACTACCCCCACAACCAGCACGGGCAACGCCCAACGCAGCATCGGAAAACGGGTGGGCAAGCGGGCAGTGGGCATGGAGCCATCCCTGATCAAAGGCGGAGAGGAATCCGTACAGGATGCCCCAATGCGGCCAATGGTCGCACGCGAGGGTGGGTAGCAGGGGCAGGCAGGGTATGGTGCGAGCGACCGGCAACGGACAGAAAACCGGGCAGCTGCGGTTGCCTTGGCTGTTCTGTCCTCTGGAAGCGAGCTGCCGGTGCTGTCACGCTCATCGCCAGCCCCGCAACTGCGGCCCGCGCACCGATCAGCCACCGTGGTACTCCGCTATTGGTTGGCGATCACTTGCGTGGTGCGCGGCTGCGGGCTACCGTGCCGGCTGGATTGAAACCGGGATCAGCATGTTTCGAAATTTGGGTTGCAGCGCGGCGCTGTTGCTGGGGTGCGCACTCTCTGGTTGTGCCGGGCAGTCTGCACGCGGTCTGCCACCGACTGCATCGACAGCCGCGATGCCGGTTAGCGCCGTGACCGCGGCTGGACTCGCCTTCGAGCAGGCGCTGGAGGCCTGGGCGCATGGTCTTGGCGATCGCTCCGAAGAGGGCGTCACCCGTGCCCGCGCCGATCTGGAGGCGGCGGTCGGTGCCTGCATCAACGATGATCGCTGCGACCACGCGCAGGCGGTGGATGCGCAGGCGCGTGCGCTGGAGCGACTGCAGCAGGCCTTGTTCGGCCGAGCCCCGGCCGATGAGCTGGCCGCGGACCAGGA
>JBGSKT010000136.1:0-1968 GCA_041741075.1 Lysobacterales bacterium | reverse complement strand
GCCGGCCGCTTCGCGACCGGCCGAACCAATCCCTATTCCAGGCAAGCCCGCATGAACAATCAACGTCTGCTGTTGTGGATGGCCCTGTTTGCCGTCTCCTATCTGCTCTGGCAGGCCTGGCTGGTGGATTACCGAACGGCGCCGCCAGCGGTGATCGCCAGTGCCACGCCCGAGTTGCCGGAGGCAGCGGCCGACACCGTGGTCGATGCCGCCATCCCCACCGACCGCCGGGCCCCACTGCCGAGTGTGGATGGCCCACTGCCCGGCGGCACGGCGCCGGCCCATGGTGCGGTGATTGAAGTGCAGACCGACGTGCTGTCGCTGCGTATCGACAGCCTGGGCGGCAGCATCCTCAGCGCAGATTTGAAGCGCTATCCGGTCGAAGCCGGACAGCCGCAGCCGGTGGTGCGTCTGCTCGACGACCAAGCGGCGCACTGGTTTGTCGCCCAGTCGGGTTTGGTGGCGATTGCCGGTAGCGCCCCCGACCACCTCGCCCCATATCGGAGCGCGAGCACGAATTACACCCTGTCCGCCGGCCAGGACACGCTAGAAGTGCCGCTGGAGTGGGACGATGGCCAAGGCCTTGGCATCACCAAGACGCTGATCTTCAGACGCGGCGACTACACCATCGGCAGTCGCTACCAGATCCGCAACCAGGGCAGCTCGACCTGGAGTGCGCAGGCCTACACCCAACTGCAACGGGTGCTGCCGGCCGCGGCCGGCAAAGGCTTCTCGCTGTCCAATCCGCAGCCGGCGAGCTTCATCGGTGCGGCCTGGTACAGCCCGGAAGACAAGCTCGGCAAGCTCGCTTTCAAGGACTTTCCGGAAGAACCGCTGGACCGCGAGATTACCGGCGGCTGGGCGGCGATGTTGCAGCACTATTTCTTCGCCGCCTGGATTCCCGACCGCCACACCAAGGCGCGCTATCAGAGCGCCATCCTCGATGCCGGCAGTGCCGCGCCGCGCTATCTGCTGCGCCAGATCGAGTCCCCGGTGCAGGTGGCGCCGAACGGTGAATTGACCATCGAGGACCGCCTCTATGTCGGCCCGAAATTGCAGGAAGTGCTGCCCGGCATTGCCCCGGGCCTCGGCCTGGCCATGGATTACGGCAAGGTGCGTCTGTTCGCCGAACCGCTGTTCCGCTACGTGCTGAACCCGATGCACAAACTGGCCGGCAACTGGGGTGTGGCGATCATTCTGACCACGATCCTGATCAAGCTGCTGCTGTTCCCGCTGGCCTCGGCGCAGTACCGCTCGATGGCCAAGATGCGCGCCGTGCAGCCGCGCATGGAGGCGATCAAGCAGCGCTACGGCGACGACCGCCAGAAGCTCAATCAGGCCATGCTCGAGCTGTATCAGAAGGAAAAGATCAACCCTGCCGGCGGCTGCCTGCCGATCATCCCGCAGATGTTCATGTTCATCGCCCTGTACTGGGTGCTGATCGAAAGCGTGGAATTGCGCCACGCGCCGTTTGTCGGCTGGCTGACCAACCTGTCCGCGCACGACCCGTATTTCGTGCTGCCGGTATTGAATGCGCTGACCATGTGGATCACCCAGAAGATGGCGCCCTCACCGGCCGGCATGGACCCGATCCAGCAGAAAATGCTGCAATACATGCCGCTGGCGTTCTCGGTGATCATGGTGTTCTTCCCCGCCGGCCTGGTGCTGTACTGGACCGTCAACGGCTCGCTCGGCATCCTGCAGCAGTGGTGGATCACCCGCAAGATGCATCTGAAGACGGCTTGAGGCGGCGGCGCAAGACGCGGACAACGCGGCGCTGGCGTAGGCTGCGCTCACCGCCAGCCTTGTATGTTCCACTCCGGTTGCCGGTTTTGGCGGTTTGCTCAGTGTTCGGCTTTGCAATCGTGTTGCTTTTGCGCTGCTATGTCATCACTTCACCGGGGAGGCCGTCCCAGCCTGAGGACAGGGATTCCTGATCCTGTACGTAGATTGGCCCCCCGCCTTCTT
>JBGSKT010000135.1:0-2254 GCA_041741075.1 Lysobacterales bacterium | reverse complement strand
TTGGTGCGATCGGCGTGCGCCTGGCCAACGCCGCGCGCTCGCTCGGCATGCGGGTGGTCGGTTTCGATCCGCACATGACCGTCGAGGGCGCCTGGGCGCTGTCTTCCGATGTGCAGAAGGCCGCATCGCTCAACGAGCTTTATGCGATGGCCGATTTCCTGAGTTTCCATGTGCCGCTCAACGACGCCACCCGCGGCGCGTTCAATCTGGAATCGCTGGCGGTGGTCAAGGAAGGCGTGGTGCTGCTCAATTTCTCCCGCGATGGCATCGTTGCCCACGATGCACTGGCGGCTGGGCTCGGCGATGGCCGCATCGGTCGTTATGTGTCCGACTTCCCGAAGCCGCAGTACCACGGCAATCCGCGCGTGATCAGTCTGCCGCACCTTGGCGCCTCGACCGCCGAAGCCGAAGAAAACTGCGCGCTGATGGTGGTCGACCAGTTGCGCGAGTTTCTGGAGAACGGCAATGTGATCAATTCGGTGAATTTCCCGAACACGCGCATGGCCCGGGCCGGTGCGGCACGGATCGCGATCGCCAACCGCAACCAGCCGGACATGATTGGCCAGCTTTCGCATGCGCTGGGCCTGGCCGGTATCAACATCGCGCAGATGCACAATGCCTCGCGTGGCGAACTGGCCTACAGCCTGGTCGATGCCGACCAGGACGTGGGCGGCGATGTGGTGGATAATCTGCTGGCGATCGATGGCGTACTGTCGGTGCGCGTGATCCGCTGAAGCCCCCCGCGAGCGACCATGACCGAATCCGATCCCAAGCCCGCGCCGAGTCTGGCCGAGGTGCGATCCCGCATCGACGACATCGACACCCGCATCCAGGACCTGATCGCCGAACGTGCGCGCGTCGCGCATGCGGTCGGCGCCGCCAAGGCTTCGCTGGCCGCGGTCGATTATTATCGGCCGGAGCGCGAGGCGCAGGTCTTGCGCAAAGTGCTGGAGCGCAACCAGGGGCCGCTGGCGGACGCCGAGATGCTGCGCCTGTTTCGCGAGATCATGTCGGCCTGTCTGGCCCAGCAAGAGCCGCTCAAGATCGCCTTTCTCGGTCCCCAGGGCACGTTTTCGGAAACCGCGGTACATCAGCATTTCGGGCATTCGATCCATGGCCTGCCGCTGGCCTCGATCGACGAGGTGTTCCAGGAAGTCGAGTCCGGCGCCGCCGACTTCGGTGTGGTCCCGGTCGAAAATTCCACCGAGGGTTCGGTGCAGATGACCCTGGACATGTTTATCGATTCGCCGCTCAAGATCTGCGGCGAGGTCGAATTGCCGATCCACCACTTTCTGCTCGCTCACTTCGATCGCCTGGATCAGGTGCGGCGCGTGTACTCGCACCCGCAGTCACTCGGCCAGTGTCGCAACTGGCTGCGCCAGCATTTGCCGCTGGCCGAAAAGCTGCCGGTGGCGAGCAATGCCGAAGCGGCGCGATTGGTACGCCGTGGCGAAGACGTGGCCGCGATCGCCGGGGAAAGCGCGGCGCGCATCTATGACCTGCACACGCTGGCCGGTCCAATCGAGGACCGGCCGGACAACACTTCGCGCTTCGTGGTGATTGGCCGCCAGTTGTTTTCGCCATCGGGCCAGGACAAGACCTCGCTGCTGCTGTCCGGACGCGACCAGCCGGGCCTGTTGTTCCACCTGCTCGAACCGCTCGCCCGGCACGGCGTCAGCCTGACCCGGATCGAGTCGCGGCCGACCCGCCAGGGCAAGTGGCAGTACGCGTTTTTCATCGATATCGCAGGCCATATCGATGATCGCCCGGTGCAGCAGGCGTTGTCGGAGCTGGGCCCGGTGTCCGATTTGATCAAGGTGTTGGGCTCCTATCCAGTGGCGGTGCTGGGCTCATGAGCGGCGGTTTCCTGGAGCGGGCGACCCCGGCGCTGCGTGCGCTTCGCGCCTACGATCCGGGCCACGATCTGCCGCAGTTGCGGGCGGCGCATGCACTCGGCGCGCTGATCGAACTCGGCTCCAACGAAAACGCCTGGGGACCGAGTCCGCAGGCGCTGGCCGCGATCGCAAACGCCGACCCGAGCGAAATCTGGCGCTATCCCGATCCGCGTGGACTGGCGCTGCGCGAGCGACTGGCCGCGCTGCACGGTGTTGGCGCAGACGAGATCGTGCTCGGCAACGGCTCGCATGAATTGCTGATGCAGCTGGCGCAGATTTTCTGCGCGCCCGGCGACCAACTGCTGCACGCCGAATATGGTTTTGCGGTCTACCCGATTGCCGCCCGCGCGGTCGGCGCG